>NZ_VAWF01000002.1:300000-586843 GCF_005869845.1 Fodinibius saliphilus
GTAACCATATCTATAAGTACTAACATGATTTCAGAGCAGAAGATATATTCGATTCTTAATCATTCGATTCCCGGCTTTGAGGCTACCTCAGAACTTCAACCTATTGAGGGCGGAAACCTGAATCACCTGTGGCGAATATGCGACCGCAACAAAAAGCTAATCATCAAATGGGCTCCCCCGCATATTGCCTCAAATCCTGAAGTCTCGCTCAGCCCTGAACGTATTGCCATTGAAGCCAAGGCCTTACAACTCTTCGAAGAAGATGGGCTACTCTATTCTTTCATTGATGAGCAACTTCGTCCACCCCAAATATATGTTTATGATAAGAACCAACATTTGCTTCTTATGGAAGACTTGGGGCAAATACCCTCTCTCGATCAGTGGTTAGGCGACAACAATCTAGACTCCATAGGAGAGAGATTAGGAACCTTTATCGGTAATATTCACCGACGAACATTTGGGAAGAAGGAGCTCTCACAAAGGTTTGACAACCATGATATACAACAAACACGATTGGAAGTACAATATAAACCGGCCGCTGATTATGCTTTAGCGAGTAGAGCACAGGGTATAGATCTCAACCTCATCCGATCAAAAACACAAATGCTAGGCAACCAATTGATGGAAACAGGTTGTTGTCTGATTATGGGCGACCTTTGGCCCCCCTCAATATTAGTTGACCGCGGCAACTTGTATATTATTGATTGGGAATTTTCACATTTTGGATATCCCCTACAGGATGTAGGACATTTTGCTGCACATTGTTGGATGCAGGCCCATATGGCTTCTTTTGAAAGTCAGGAAAATAGGTTCAAACAACTTTGGGGACAGTTCTGGAAGAGCTATAAAAAATCAATGGGAGAGCAAATATCAGAACTAGACTTGGATGGTATGATGACTCATGCGGGTGCTGAAATTTTAATCCGGGTGTGCGGTCCGTTTCAAAAGGGCTATGTATATGAAGAGTGCGAAGCTGATAGCCTGCCAGTTAGACAAGCAGTCAATAAAGTGCAGCAAATAATAGCATCAGCCTGCATTACTAAGCTGTGGGAAAAATAACCACAACTTAATTTATTATTTTAACCATACAGGTGCTTTTTTGTTAAAAATTTGCTTATTTACATCATAAAACCTAAAAAACAGGAGACACTATGAAGAAGGTACTTGTTGTTGCTATACTAATCTGTGTTTGCACTTCTACGGCATATTCCCAAACAGCTCTCAATGACTATAAGAAAATGGACTATATCAGTGTTGAAAAAGAGAACCTACAGCGTTTCTTGACTCTCTCTCAACAGGAGCTTAAAAAGATATATAACAACCTTTTAGAATCGGGAGCCATAAAATCATGGACCCTATACCATGCTAAGTTTCCCGGCGGGAAACAAAACAGCTATGATTTTATCAGTGTAGTAACCGCTTCTAATATTGATTCTTTGCTGAACTTGTTTAATGATATTAAAAACCCACCTTTTATTCCTTCTTCGACAGATAAGAGTAACCAGAAGATCACCAACCATTGCAGTGTTATTAAATCTGAAATATGGAAAGTGGAGAATATGGTCTCCGATGGAGACACATCCAATCCGCCCGGTAAATATGTAAGTATGGATTACATGAGGGTTGCACCGGGCAAGGGTCCGGATTACCTAATGCTTGAAGAGGAGATTGCTAAACCAATCCACCAAGAACGTATCAACAGAGATAAAATGAAGGGTTGGCATACCTATTCGCTTATTGCCCCCAGCGGCTCACAATATGGATATAATTATAGCACAGCAAACTTCTTCGAAAATGTCAGCGATTTAGAGTTCGGTTTTACGGCAGAGATCATGAACCAAACAATGGATGAAAATGCCGATATTACTGAACTTTTTAATACCATTTATGAAACCCGTGATCGGATTCGAGTAGAACTGTGGGAACGTTTCCTATACCTCAATTAATGTTCTAATGATTCCCCACATCCGCTATAAGTCGTTCCATCAATGGTAACCTGCACTGTTGATGGAAATTTTACCCCACTCATAACATCGGTACAAGGGGTATCTGTTATTATAATGGAAAGCGTGTGGTCTTTGGCTTGAACAGTGTAGGTTTTACGGCTTTGTTCTTTATTAATATCAGGCTTGGTAGTAGAAGCATAAACAGTATCTTGGCCGTAATTACCAATATATCGTATCTGCTGGCCATTGGTGATCTCAAGCCTCCAGCCAGGCTCTTGTCCGAGCGCCAAGAAGTCTACCCCGCGTATTCGGGCGGCGGCCTTTGCTTTTTCTTGCTTAACTGTTTGGCAGGTCATAAATGACCCTGTTGGTTTTTGAAGAATCGCCTCATTCCCCTTACTCCAGTAAAGATATCTATTGCCTTCGTATCGTGCCCCGGAACCGGAGCCAACGGCACTAACTTTCACCGTAGTATCAGGCAAAAACAGCCAGCTGCTGTCGGGAGTTACGTAAGCAGAAAACTGTAGTGAATCTCCACAACTGTAGGCAAACACATCTGGTGTTTGAATGGATGAAAAATCTGGCAGGGATACATTCCGCGAATCTTTTGCAGCGGTTTCCGGTGTATTTTTTTTAGGAGTGCCACAGCTGAAAAACAGCGCTACTATTACAAAGGAGAATAATAACCTGGAATACACGAACCGTTCTATCAATTTAGAATTACTGCTATTATATAATTGGGAACCCTGTTACAGGTTCCCAATAAAAAGTAGTTTACTTACTACTGTCAATAGAATATTTCCCGGGACCAAATAGGAAAATAACTCCAAAGACACATAAGTAGAATAAAGCAGATTCCATGCCCCCAAATCCATCACCGGCAGGGATATGATAGGCAAAGACGGCTACGGACATATTGATAACCAAAATGGCTGCTGCCAGACGAGTCCAAAACCCTACAATTACCAATATAGAACATACACCTTCGGCCAATGCCGCAAGTATCATTGAGAGTTCTGGGCCAATCCCAATAGGGTCAAAACCAGATGGAAAGTCGCCACTAAAAACAGTCATGAGTTTGCCCCAGCCGTGACCATAGAACATAAAAAAAGCGGCAAATATGCGAAGGATTGCTGCAGAAGTTTTGGCATCAACAAACTCACTTAGAGTAGAAGAATTTAATCGATTTAACATAGAATACGGTCTTGTTTGGATTGATGAATCAATACAATAAAAACAGTTCTATGCCAATAAATCCAGTAGCTTCTTTTTTTAATCGAATTATTACACTTTTTTACGCTATTCTTTATTAAAACTCGGATTATCCTATACAAGTAGCTTTAATCACTGTTGCTATCACCGATTTACGTTAGAAAGAGATATTAATACCAACCAGAATAGCTACGGAATAAAAGCTCCATACAAACTTGTATCAAACAATCTAGCTCCGTTTATCCCCGTGTTGGATGCTCCATATATATTTTTCAACTACAGCTTTTGCCCCCGGCAATAAGCAGGTATCCAAAACTTATGGCAAAAAATGTGCTCAAAATTGTAAGTACAACCAGGGGAATAGAGGTGAAGCTATTAATCAGATGCTTTATCATTGCAATTGCTACTATCAAAAAATGAGCAAAGTTTCCTATTGCTACGGGGCGACTATATATTGCCCCTATAATATTACTACGAGCCATCCAGTTTAGTAAAGCAAAACCAATATAAAGTCCCCCCAATGCCTTAACAACTAACACAGCATTTCCATTAACGATTATGTCGAAATATGAAAGCAGTTCTTGAGGTAAAAATGAAGCCCCCACACCCAATACGCCCAGCACTGTGGCACTTGCAACCATTAATGCTTTCGTCTTTTTCTTATCCATCATAAGACATCTCTTTATGGTTATTTATTTCGCTTAAAAAGAAACGTTCCTCCGCCTTGTTTTAGCTGGAACTGTTGGTATTTTTTACTAGCCAATGAATCAAATTTTATCTTAATACCTGCAGGATCAAATCGAAAACCTGTTTTACTATTTGCTGTCAGCGGAAATGCACCCTGTCCGGTAGCTTGGGCTTTCAAAGTACTTTTATCGATAAACACTTTAATATCCATCGGTAATTGACTGGATACATAATCTCCCACATATTTCTGCATCTCTTTTTTGCTTAATGTAATCGTCTTTTGATCGAAGGAGGGGATTTCAAACTCTTTGCCAAAATAGATACTCAAAATACCCAGTAGCATATCATTCATGCTGTAATTTATAGCATTACTAGTTACAGCTAATGCCACACCTTCTGTAGGAAAATATGACATACTAGAATTAAAACCACCAATACTGCCATTATGGCCATATGAATAGGTATTATAAAAAGGGATTTTCATCAACCCCATTCCCATACCTTGCTTGGTATCCGTCATTTTATCCAGAGATTTCTCCGAAACTACCTTGCCTTTAAATAACGCTCGAATAAAATCGTTTAAGTCATCGGGAGTTGATACAATAGCCCCAGCCCCACCTGGAATACTCATATGCGTTTCGGGGGCTTTACTCCAAGAGTCTCCAGAAAAGCCAAAAGAGAATGCTTCGTTGTTATTCATGTCGATAGCTCCACCATAATAGGTATTCTCCAGTTTAAGTGGATCGACAATGCGCTTCTGCAACTCTTTGGCATACGAACGTCCTGTAATATCTTCTATGACGAAGCCTAACAACACATAGTTGGTATTGCTATAACTTATTTGCTCTCCCGGAGAAAATTGGGATTCACTATCACGAAACAATGCCAAGAGTTCTTCTGTAGATTTCTTTTCACTCATCCAATTTGGGTAGGCTGACGAACTGGTAAAGTTATAAAGCCCCGACTGATGCCGCAGCAGGTGTTCAATAGTAATGCTATCAGCTTGTGGAATTTGTGGATAGAAATCAGCTAACCTAGTATCCAGAGAAAGGTTTCCCTCCTCAATAAGCTGAAAAATCATTGCTGCCGTAAACGTTTTTGTTACAGAACCTATACGATATTTTGTATTACTATTGGCTTGTATCTCTCGCTTTTTAGAAGCGTAGCCCACAGTTTTTTGATACACATCACTATCATCAGAAGCGATAGCAACAGATCCCATAAACTTGTCTTTCTCTACCAGCTTATTGAAATATGCATCTAACTTTTGTTTATCAAAACTTGAAGAAGATTGTGCATAAATAGAAGGCTGCAATAAAAAGGACAGCACCACTACCAGTAATGAAATTCTCAATCGTGATTTAGTCATAACTCAATTACCCTATTTTTTATTTTTATTCCACGCTCCCTTTACGAATACAATTAGCAGGTGTTACACCACCACTCTCACTATCTTAACACTTGACCTTAGCTTTTAACCTCCTAACTTAAGGGGTATTAGATTATAGAACCTTCAATTTTCAACTATCAATAGTCCAAACCATCTTCATGGATATGTATGAGAATGTAGATCCAGAGAACTGCCACCCACCCGGTACCTTTTGTGAGGAGCTTACTCACCCTGCCGGCAATGGTCAAACCATAGAAAAAGCTGTCATCATGGAACACCGGTTTGCCTTCTTTTATTGGTTAAAGTGGGCCAATAGTCTGACTGATAATGGAACACTTGTTCAAGCAGCGCCAACGCTTGTAACCATCGACTGGCATCGCGATCTGGCCCCAACACCGGAGCAACAGCAAAAGAAGTTGTTAGAACTAGACCAGTCAAACCTATCAGATGTTGCCAACTATGTATGGGCACAGTTTGACCAAACCAATGACGGACATATTTTTTGTGCCATCTGGCTTAATCTCATTGGAGATGTTGTTTTACTTAAAAACTCAGCTGAAGAAATGCACGAAACTGTCTATGATCATGAAGAAAACAAACATGAGGTACATGAGTTTCGCTCTCCTGAACGATTTCAAGATTTTTTGATCGCTCGGGATGACAAGAGTATCTTCTTCGATATCGACCTTGATTACTTTATCCATGGAAAGGGTAAGCGCTATTATTCCGATAACTTCAAGCGTTATTCTGAAGAAGAAATAAAAGAGATTATAGATCCGGCGTTACCTGTTTTTCAACATATTCTACCTAAAATTGATGGCATGACATTAGCACAGGAGCCCGGCTATTGTGGGGGAATAACCAATTCTTGTAAAATTATGGAAGTCATCCATAAACAGCTTTTTGATAATGACAGAAACTGGCAACATCTATCCTAATACCCAACTGAATGAATTATAAATGACATCAGTTTTTTAGGCAGAAACCACCTTTAGCGGAAGTACTCTTTAATTATTATTGCTTTAATGGTCAATTAATGGCAAAAACACAAAGCTCAAACTTTTATTCTAATCTGCCGGTCATTGAGGATTTTTTTAATGCTTCTAATAATGACAATTACCACAGTTTGCCTTCTGACTGGTATATAGCAATTACAGATATCGTTAATTCTACTTCAGCTATAGAGAATGGTCGTTTTGAAACAGTAAATATACTTGGGGCTTCTCCTATTGTGGGGATTCTCAATATAACTGATCGCAACAGTATTCCCTATGTTTTTGGGGGAGACGGATCCTCTTTTTGCATACCACCAGAATTTTATGAGGATGCCCAATCGGTACTTGCTGCCAGTCGCCAAATTGGCAAAAAGGAATATGGCTTAGATCTTCGTGCTGCAGTGATCCCCATTTCGTATTTGGAAGAGCTGGGATATACAATAAATGTTGCCCGGTACCGTGCTTCTGAATACTATATACAGGGGGTTTTTTCCGGAGGCGGGCTCAGTAAAGCAGAGGAGTTACTTAAAAAACCGGGATTGGATAAGTATCGTGTGGAAGCTTCTTCAAATGGTAAAGAAGTGGATTTCACAGGGCTTGAGTGCCGATGGCAAGAAGTCAAGCGCGAAAATAAAGAAGTGATAACTCTTCTTGTTAAAAATCGGCCCGGTATTTCATCACCTGAGAAAGTATACCAGCGCTTACTTTATAAAATGCGAGAAATATTTGGGTTTGATGATAAAGCAAACCCTATTGATGCTTCCCAACTAAATATGAGTATGTCTGTCTCGGATCTTATGGGGGAAGTTAAACTGCGTACCTTTGGACAACATTGGGTCTACCGTCTTCTTTACTTACTAAAAGCAGAGCTACAGATTCTTATTGGAAAGGTTCTAATGACACTTAATTACGAAACATCTGCCACAGACTGGGGCCAGTACAAAACGGATATGGTCTTAAATTCAGACTACCGCAAGTTTGATGATATGCTACGGGTTGTTATTAGTGGAACTCCCAAACAGCGAAAACAACTGCAAGCATTTCTACAAGAACAATTTAAGGAAGAGAAGCTGGCTTACGGAATGCATATTACTGATGCGGCAATGGTTACCTGCATGGTATTCCAGTATCAGAACGAACATATACATTTTGTTGATGGCAAAGGAGGGGGGTATGTAACTGCAGCAAAAGAATTAAAACAACGCCTTGCCACATTAAATGAGAACTTAAAATAAATCTACTTGCCGGCTTTTACTAACGGGTAGCCAAACAAAAATCCATCTATTTCGTTACGGCCCGTATCTTATTATACATACTTCGACATCCTTTTAAAACTTCTGCAATGAAGGTTTGTAGATATGCATCAAATGATTAGTTGAAAAACTTAGGCTCCACCTTTTTAGTAAGCCAGATATCAGGCTCGCTTTCTGACTGATAAAAGTTGATACCCTCTTCTGCCATTATTTGAGATAAAATTTCTAGTATTACTGGTGTACCATGGCGCGCACCAACCTCTTTTGCATCACTTTCATTAGCTGAAAGATGTACAAAGTTACGACTTCCAGAATGTAGACCCTCATCGTAAATTGAATCCAAATTCTTTTGGGCTGTACCATGATAGAGTAACCGGGGTGGTTGTTGGGGGTGCAGCTGTAACTCTACTTCAATAGAGTGACCGTAACCTGCTCTAATATATTTACCATCATTACTAAGAATAAACCGTTGCTTTTCACCATACTCAAGAACCTGATACAACTGTTCTTTGCCAAAAATTCTTCCCTCATTTTCTGCCTTTTGAATTAACTCACTAATAGCGACCCATCCATTTTTATCTATATCAACTCCAATAGAATCGGGATGGTGCCGTAACACGTAGCTCAAAAACTTACTAAGTGATTTTAACTCTATTTCCATAAGAATTTCAACCGATGAGAAAGCAAATCTAATTTACTTTAAGTGAATGAATGAGTATATAGATAATAGATTATTATGCAATAAAAGCAACATGGGTATGGAAAATAATATCAGTGAACACTCTCTTACATTCCGTTCTAAACTAGGCCTTCTATTTCTATTTGCTTTCATTGGGTCGCCAATGCTGTACGCTTCGTATTTAAACTTTCAGATTGACGAAGCAATGATTGGGATTATGCTTATTGCACTCTTTTTGTGTTGGGTACTGGTGATTTTACTCCTTACCGGCTTTAAGATAAAAGTAACGGATACGACAATCGAACGAGAAGGACTCATAGAGCCTAGTACTATCAATTACTCTGATGTTGAAACCATCCACTTTGGGTCAACCTGGTCCGACTTTCATCTGAAAGCGGGAGATACCAAGCTTTTCATTTCAGATGGTTTTGAAGATCAGGAGAATATCATCCAAAATGTCATCAAGAACATACACGGGGTTAAAGAATTCGATAAAATAGAATTTTCCGGCACCACTGAAGAGATTAAAAAATATACTAATGGCTATAACCCTTTGAATAAAGAGACTGAATAAAAAAACCCGCTAACATTAGTGTTCAATGCCAGCGGGTAGTATCGTCAAGTAAACTAAATATGAATTAACAGTTTACTACTCAGCATTCACTTTTACCGAAGGGCGCTGCTGCTCTTCTCCTTTCAGATACTCATTAAACCATCGCATCATCCGGATATTATAATCATAACGGGCAGTAGCATGCGCATTTCCATGTCCTTCTCCCGGGTACAGAACCAGTCGTACAGGGGTTTCGGTACGTGTTTTGATATGTCGGTACAACTCGTATGACTGTCCTGGATCTACCCGTGTATCTTGCTTGCCGGCCATTATAAGAAGAGGCGTTTTTGCTTGTCCTGCATAATAGATAGGACTACGCTCCAAAAACGACTGGTAATCATTCCAAATACGCTCTCGGGCATGTACTAAAAATAGTTCTTCAGGAATATCGCTGGTTCCCCATTTTGAAATATTATTACTAATACCTACGAACATGACACCGGCAGCAAACCGCTCGGTATAACGGGTGGCCATCCAGCCGGTAGCATAACCGCCATACGAACCACCGGTAACACCTACTTTAGCAGAATCTACCAATCCAACCTTAATAAGCTCATCAACTCCGGCAACGATATCATCGAATTCAGCACCAGCCATATCAGCCTGGCTGCTTTTGGCAAAGGTTTCACCGCGCCCGGTACTTCCTCTATAGTTGGGATAAAAGACAAAATAATCTTGGGCTGCAGCTACTTGCCCGGGATCAGAATAACCCGTAACCCATCCATTATCGTAATGAGCTTCAGGTCCGCCATGTACC
Organism: Fodinibius saliphilus; assembly: GCF_005869845.1. Lineage (NCBI taxonomy): Bacteria > Pseudomonadati > Balneolota > Balneolia > Balneolales > Balneolaceae > Fodinibius > Fodinibius saliphilus. The sequence continues at coordinate 309,533 of NZ_VAWF01000002.1, forward strand.
GAAGTGATCATGGGGTATTGTTTTCCCTTTTCAAAATCTAAGGGGTACACAAGAATTCCCTGGAGTTCAGTTCCGTCTTCAGCCTTCCAGCTTACCACTTTCTGTTTGCCAAACTTTTTATTTTCAAGCCAGGGATTACTATTAGTTATACGTTTAAGATCTCCATCATTAAGCTGAAATAACTCCGAGGGATGGGTAGCAGTACTGGCAGTAAAAATGGTGTTACCATCCGAAGTTCGATCAAAAGAACTAATACTGGGGCCGTCACTGTCAACAATGGTATTCATATTAGTACCATCAGTGCTGATACTACCATACACCGACCAAACTCCCTTGCTTGTCAAATAATAAATAGTGTCATTTCCGGACCAAGAAAACTGCTCAAACTTCTGTTTCAATTGCGGTTGCAGCTGGGTAGTTTCACCACTTTCGGCAGAGGCTACAAACAGTCGTCCTGCTGTGGGGTCATGAATATCTGCTGCTGCTATCATTGCCAGCTTAGAACCGTCGGGGCTCCAGCTTATATCACCGAGCTTACCTTCATGGTCTACCTCAGTTAATACCTTTTTCCCATGATGACCGGTAATCTTTACCTGCTGATGCATATAATAATCATCTACCAAAGGTGTAGGAGCCACTGCTATAGCTAATTTCTTACCATCGGGACTCCATTGCATCTGGTAAATAGAACCCTCAATCTGTAATCGGTGAGGGTTGTGATCGTCTTTAGACAGGTTTGTAACAAAGCCTCGCCGCTGTTTTAGGTTTTCTTCATACACTTCTGGTTGGTAGGGTAGTGATGATTCGGCAAACTCATTCGTGTCTGCGGCCATAAAAGCCAGATGGTTACCGTCCGAAGCCCATGAATAATCGGCAATAGAAGTTTTAAAAGAAAAAATCTTTTGGGCCTCTCCACCGTTCAATGGAATTTCATAAAGTGACGTTGTCTCAGAAGAAGAACGATTGCCCAAAAACGTAATCGTTTCATGATTGGGGCGAAATGCAATATTACTTACACTCATTGTCGTCACATAGGGTAGTGAATTACCGGTAGTTAAATCCGCTAAATACAGATGGTAACTTGCAGGGTTATTCTTTTTGTGTGGATCAGCTTGTACGGCTACCGTATAAGCTGCCTTAACTCCCGATGGAGCAATTGCGATATCTGAAACCTGCTCAACTTTGGCGACATCTTCAGGAGTAAGTCCCTCAAAAGAAGACTGTGCCTGCAAATCAGTTGGCCATATTAATGCAACAAAAATTAATAACAACAAAGAGTTATTTATCTGTTTTAAAGTCATACCTGTACCCATTTATTCACGGTTATAAAGTTTAAAAATTCTTTGATAGCCTCTTTCTTGTCCTTTGACAGAATAGCCTGATCTATTTAACCAGCTAAGATGTATTCGGACAATCTTGTCTCATTTGTGGAAAGTATAAAAAGTATTTATGCCAATCTATATTATTTAGAAATAGACCTGGAATAGTGGTACAGTATCTTTCGTATAATTATTTTTGTAAGCTATCCTCATCACATTTAGCATTACAAACTACTGATGGACACTTGGCAAAACGACATTTTTTTCCGAAATCTAACCTTCTCTTTTGGAGGAGAAATAGTTCTGAATAACCTTTCCTTTACAATAAACGCAGGAAGTCACACAGTGCTGAAAGGGGAATCGGGCTCAGGAAAAAGCACCATCCTTCAACTGTTATTGGGGTTCTATACCCCTGATAAAGGGAACATTACGCTTAATGGTGGTACCCTAAATCCCCAAGAAATAAGAAAACAAACCGCTTGGTTGCCCCAAGACTTGGACCTGGGCAGCAACAGCGTACTTAACGTGATGATGAAACCATTCGAATTCAGCTGCAATCATAATAAAACGAACTCCGAACAACACAGATTTCAAACCTTACACCGGTTGGGTCTGCCAGCTGATATTCTTGACCAAGCTTTTAGAACACTTTCTACAGGACAACGCCAAAGGGTAGGGCTAGCTATCTGCCATTTACTTGATAAACCCATCCTTCTATTGGATGAACCGACCTCAGCTCTTGATAACAGCTCAAAACAAAAAGCAGCTAACTTATTACTATCCAACAGGGACAAAACTATAATATCAACCTCTCACGATCCTTTTTGGGTCGAAAAAGCGGATAACATCATAGAAATTTAACCTTATGGAGATTATAGATCTCAGCTGGCTGCAAATTGGTATTGGATTTCTGATTATGCTGATACCGGCCTATATACTCTGGAAATATAAAACCGGCTTAAACAAGAAGTTGCTGATTGCCTGTTTACGTATGGTCCTTCAGCTCTTATTTGTAGGGTACTACCTGGAATATTTATTTGAGTACGATAACCCCTGGATTAACTCTGCATGGATATTCATTATGGTGTTGGTGGCCGACTTTGCCACCATCGATCGCAGTGATCTCAAACGCAAAACTTCTACTTTGATACCGATATTCGGGGCTACGCTATTGGGAATTATTGTTATTGATTTATTTTTTCTTGAGATCGTAATACAACTACCCAAACTCTTAGCAGCCCAATACACTATCCCTATTACGGGAATGGTTCTGGGGAACTGCCTGCGCAGTAATGTTATTGGGATTAACGCCTTTTATTACAGCCTGGCAGAACATAAAGAACGATACCAGTTTTATTTATCAACCGGTGCCCGACGGAATGAGGCCTTGAAACCCTTTATCAGTAAAGCTTTACAAAAATCGGCAAACCCAACTCTGGCTTCGATGGCAACGATTGGGCTCGTTTCTTTACCCGGCATGATGACAGGGCAAATCCTTAGTGGAAGTTCACCCCTCATTGCCATTAAATATCAAATAATGATAATGGTTGCCATCTTTTCGGGCACTATTTTATCTGTTTTTTTAGGAATACTATTTACCAACCAAATGGCATTCAAGGATACCGATATGCTAGATGAGTCGATTTTAAAAAGGTAGCCATACTTTGCTTCAACTTTGCTTCAAAATCATTTGCTATATTTTGATCTATGAAGCTACTGATTGTTGAAGATAATCAAGATTTACTACAGAATATACATACCTATTTAAAAAAAGAAGGGTATATCTGTGAATCTGCAAAAAACTATGAGCAGGCCTTTCATAAAGTAATGTCATACACCTATGATGTAGTGCTTATAGATATTATGATTCCCGGAGGATCGGGTCTACAGGTACTTCGTAAACTAAAGGCTGTCAACCCAGAAACAGGCACAATTATTATATCAGCAAAAAATGCCTTAGATGATAAGGTGGAGGGCCTAGAGCTGGGTGCCGATGACTATGTAACGAAACCTTTTCAGTTGCCCGAGCTACATGCTCGCATTAAAGCCATTAACAGGCGTCAACAGCATAACGGGCGGCATGTTATTACCATGAACGAGCTTACCATCAACACCAAAACGATGGAGGTTACCGTTAACGATAATACCGCTGATTTAACCCCCAAAGAATATGAGCTACTTGTATACTTTACCGCAAACAAAAATCATGTGCTCTCTAAACAAACCATAGCCGAACATTTGTGGGGCGACTATGTAGATCATCTGGATAACCTTGATTTTGTTTATCAACACATAAAAAACTTGCGCAAAAAGCTTAAAGCTGCCGGAGCAACTGATTACATAGAAAGTGTTTATGGAATTGGGTATAAATTTAACGTTTCCTAGCTACTATGAGACTCACATCAAAATTTGTTCTCATTTATTTAGTTGTAACCCTCGTAGTATTAGGGATTGGGGGATATGTATCCTATTTCATCATTAAAGGCGAAATTGACAAAGAACTTAAATGGCGTTTTCTGGATCGCGTAAATCGGGTCACCTACTTGTTGGAACACGGTCATGACTTCGTTACGGGAAATAGTAATACAGATAGTAGAAATCATAATCATTTATCCATAACACAACTTTCCTCCAATGTAGAGCCTGCTGTTCAAGTACGTGATACCATGGTATGGAACAGACGACTTCAACAGAAAGAACCCAACCTTAAATTAGTTGCTTTTAGAAACGTTAAAGGAGAGTCTTATCGTATTACCACCTATGGAGCCCTTGTAGAAACTGATGATATTACCGAAGCAGTGACCAAAATTCTTCTGTGGATTCTGGGAATGCAGATTATTGGGGCAATAGGGGTAGGATTTATAGCATCAAACAGACTTTTTAAACCCTTTCGCAAAACACTGGGACAAATAAAAAGCTTTTCTTTACACCAAAAAGAGCCTATCAAAGCTGAAAACACAAACGTAAAGGAGTTTAATGACCTTAATAGGTTTGTTGAGGAGATGACACATAAAGCCGTAGCAGATTACAAGAATTTGAAGGAGTTTGCTGAGAATGCCTCCCATGAACTGCAAACTCCTCTTTCGGTGGTGAAGGGAAAACTAGAATTACTTACAGAAACAGATCTCTCGCCCCAACAGTACCAGCTTGTTGAAGGAAGTCAACGATCTATTAAAAAACTTTCCAAACTTAGCGAATCGCTGGCCTTACTTACCAAGATTGAAAACTTTGAATTTACTGATCGAGATGCTGTTAATATGACACAGCTGATTGAAAATAGCACTCAAATGTTTGATGAGTTTATAGCTCTCAACGGTCTTACTGTAGAAGCTGACCTTCAAGACGATGTTGTAGTGCAAATCCACACTGTTTTAGCTGATATTCTTTGGACTAACCTTTTTCAAAATGCTATTAAACACAACATTGAAGGTGGGAAAATTCAGATTACGCTAACCAAAAAGAAACTAGTCATCTCCAATACAGGGCCGGAGCCCACAAAACCTACTCAAGAACTTTTCGAACGTTTTAAAAAAGCGGATAGCAATTCCAGTTCCATTGGGCTTGGTCTTTCTATCATTAAACGAATTGCAGATCAAAACAATTTTGATATCACTTACACCTACGAACACCAAAAACACATCATCAAGATTAATTTTTCCTAAATCTAATATCTTCAAAGTTACTTCAGTTTTATTTCAGTGTTCACACAGATTTACTTTTTACGTTGAAACACTGAAGTAATTTCAACACGTCTAAAGAAGTAACATGAAGAACCTCTATCTGGTACTGATATTTATATTTTGTTCATTTATCCCTTCTCTTTTTGCACAATCTTCTGAAGGAACAATTGCAGGTAAAGTCATTGATCAACAAGGACAGCCTTTAGCCAGCACATCTATTGCGGTCTATGATTCAACACAGTCGACTATACTTACGGGAGCTTCAAGTGATGCAGATGGGGAGTTCAGCATTACTATAAAGCCGGGTAGCTATACTATTAAAATTTCATATATATCCTACAAACCAATTACTAAAAAAGTTGTAGTTAACACCAGCCAAACTACGGAGTTGGACGATATTACAATGATGCCCACAGCCGAAAGCCTGGGTAATATTTTTGTGCGCGCCGATAAATCACAGATGCAGTTAAACTTCGACAAGCGCGTTTTTAATGTTGGTAAAGATATTACCAGCCTAGGGGGGTCGGCCGTTGAAGTTTTAAACAACGTTCCTTCTATAGCTACCGATATTGATGGAAATATCAGCCTCAGAGGTAATGAATCTGTTCGCGTACTCATCAACGGTAAACCCTCAAGTATGGTCAGCGGTGATGTTGATGCTCTTCGCAGTATCCCGTCGACGATGATTAAAGAAGTAGAAATTATTACGAATCCCTCCTCAAAATATGCCGCTGAAGGCTCAGCAGGTATCATTAACATCATTCTGAAAAAAGAACAGGGACCGGGAATTAATGGAAGTCTGAATGCCGGTGTGGGGCTTCCAGAACAATATGAGGGATCTACAAACCTAAACTACCGGGTGAAAAATATTAACTGGTTTATTGATATCGGGGCCGATTATCGATCTGAACCGGAATCCGGCAGCTCCTTCCAACGATATGCAGGACCTGATGCCGGTAACCCCGACACGACCTATATGTATCGGGAAAAAACCGAAGCTACTGAATCGGAAATTGACGGTGACCTTCGGTTTGGAGCAGATATACATCTTTCAGACAGTGAAGTGTTAACCGCCAGCACCTATCTAAACCTAGAAAAAGAAACCAATAACGAAGACATACGGTACACCGACTACAACTACCGTTTTGGTGCACAAGATGGTACAATCCAGCAACAGATTATCCGAGATAACGTGGAGGAACAACAGGGCCGCAACATTGACTTCAAACTAAATTACGAAAATAAAATTGACGGCAATGATCATACACTGGTTGCAGACGCAGGTTTGGATATCAGCCGTGAAGAGGCTGAGTCAGATATTGAGGAAACAGTTCAGCAAGGAAATGCAATTCCTCTTAAACAACGGGCAGAAGATACGGAAGAAGAAATGGATCTGCGTTTTAATGCTGAATACAAACGCCCACTTGGCAAGGATGGTAAACTCGAAGCCGGCGTCAGAACAGATACCGAGTGGATGGATAATAGTTATAGTGCAGCAACCCTGGTAAATAATAGTTGGCAAGAAGAACCGGCATATACCCAGAATTTTCTCTACACTGAAAACGTTAATGCTGCTTTTTTAATTTTAGGGGGCGAATTTGGTTCACTTTCTGGCCAAGTTGGAATTCGCGCCGAAAACACCAACATCCGCACCGAAATCAAGGGAACAGGAAATGTAAATACTCAAAATTATATAGATATTTTCCCCAGTATATTTTTAAACTATTCATTTAATGAGCAACAGTCTATTCAGCTAAGTTACAGCCGCCGACTCAGTCGCCCTTGGTCGCGCTCCCTAATTCCATTTATTGATTTTGATGATCCACGGAGCCAGTATACAGGCAATCCAAACCTAAAACCTGAGTTTAGCAATTCATATGAAGCCGGCTATTTACACTATTGGGAAAGTGGATCTCTACTTACCAGCTTTTATTACAGGCACCGTACAGATGTCATCGAACGCATTACCGAACAGCGAAATGGGGTTCTATTTCGTTTTCCAATTAACTTTGCCACTGAAAAATCATGGGGCGTTGAGTTTTCTGCGGACCAAGAAATTGGCAGCAGCCTAAATCTCACTGCCAATGCCAACCTGTTTCGATCTAACACTGAGGGAACGTATGAAAACCAGATATTTAACAGCGAATCAGAAAATGTTAGAGGACGCATGCGTTTACGCTGGGAAATCACTGACGGGTTGAATTACCAAGCCTCTATTCGGTATCGGGGACCCAGCGACACTCCTCAAGGTTCTCGAGAAGGGATGACGATGATGGATACCGGTATTAGTTATGACCTGATGGAAGATAGAGCAAAAATATCGCTCAATGTCCGAGATGTATTTGATTCCCAAAACTACAATAATACTGTAACTACGAATGGTAATCCTGATACCGACTTCTATTCACATCGCGAATTTAGCTGGTCTTCACGCTCTTTCTCCCTAAACTTCCAATACTTTTTTGGGGAACAACAAAAGAAAGACAAAGGCAGGAGATAGCAGCTAAGTATAACTGAACTATTTTACTATCATTGTTAAAAGACCGGGAGAATAGCCTGCTTGTCCCGGGCTTTTTAATTCAGGGTTCCCGAATTATTAATCTTCTGCCGTATTAACGCTATCTTGGTACCGGTTTTTATTGGCGAACTTTACCAATGAAAGCATAATTGGCACTTCTATGAGCACACCCACAACTGTCGTCAATGCGGCCCCTGACTGTAAACCAAACAAGGCTATAGCTACTGCAACAGCAAGTTCGAAGAAATTACTGGCTCCAATCATAGAGGCCGGGGCGCAAACTCGGTACGATAAATTTATCCAACGCCCCCCATACCATGCCAAACCAAAAATGATGTATGTTTGAATAGCCAGTGGAATCGCTATAAATACAATATCCATTGGTTGTGCTAAAATTCGTTCTCCCTGGTAAGCGAAAAGTAAAACCAACGTAATAAGCAAAGCAGAAATTGATAGCGGCTCAAACTTGGGTAAGAAAGTCTCTGTATACCACTCTTCTCCTTTTCTGTTCACTAACACTTTATGGGTCAAATAGCCGCCAACTAGCGGAATTACCACGAAAGCAACCACCGAAACAATTAAGGTATTATAAGGAATCTGAATATCAGTAATCCCCAGCAACAAACTTACGATCGGAATAAATGCAATTAAAATTATCAGATCATTAACAGAAACCTGAACTAAAGTATAGTTGGGATCACCATCCGTTAGGTATGACCATACAAAAACCATGGCCGTGCAAGGGGCTGCACCCAGTATAATAGCACCTGCAATATATTGATCCGCCAACTCAGGACTGAGCCAAGCTGAATATATCTGGTCAAAGAATAACCATGCAAAAAATGCCATTGAGAAGGGTTTAACTAACCAGTTAATGATTACCGTCCAGACTACCCCTTTGGGTGACTTTCCAATATTTGAAAGCGACGAAAAATCTATTTTTAGCATCATGGGGTATATCATCAACCAAATTAAGATAGCTACCGGAATATTAACCTGGTAAAATGTTAAATCACTTAGCAACTCTATCTGATCACCCAAAATAGCACCAAGGCCGATGCCTATTGCTATGCACAATAGCACCCATACCGTTAAAAATCGTTCAAAAAAACTCATCGCACTGTTGTTATTTGATCCCACAGTATTCTTTTATTGTAAATCTAAGTTGGTGTTATGTAAGAAAGGTGGCTTTAATAAGCATGCTGCAACATATCAGCAAATGCATTAGGCAACGCAGAATCTTTAATAGCTTTCATCGTCTTTTCTATCTCATACCCCACCCTTATAAAAGATACCGAAAACCAATCCGGCTTAGCACAGTCAACTGTTCCATCCCATTCCAACATTGTGTAACACGCCCTGGAATCACCATCCTTCGGCTTTCCCACGGACCCTATGTTTATAGCATGCTTAAAGGAATCACCATCTTCTATTACTTTATGAAATGGCTTGTGGGTATGTCCAAAGGCTAATAAACCAGCATTTGAACCTTCCATAATTCGCTTAAAACTTTTATCAGTACGATCTTCAAATAAGTATTCATTTATTTTCCGGGGACTTCCATGTACCATCAGCATTGAACATTGCTTGGGAGGGTAACCTATTTCCAAACGTATATGAGCAGGAAGGGTTTTTAAAAACGAACGGTTATCTTCTGAAATTAACTCATTGGTTAATTTTATAGACTGTTGACCTCGTTCTTTATCTTTCTCTGTTTTATATGCACACCCACAATCATTACTGTTTAAGCCCACGCCATAATCGTAATTACCGGCAATAGTAGGTATTCGACAGCCTCTTATCTCAGCAATAACTTCATTCGGCCAGGGCGCATATCCAACTAAATCACCCAAACAATAAACCGCATCCGGGGCTCTTTTTTCTATATCGGATAGAACAGCCTCTAAAGCCGGCAAATTAGCATGGATATCACTCAATAATGCAATTTTCATAACAATAAGAGCAGTAGCTTAATTTTTCTTTTCTGCATAAAGAGTGATCGAAAAAATACCTGTCCCGGACTCTTCAAAGTTCGTTTTCTCTTTTTTACTTAGGTATTTTTCCAAAATTTCATCTGGAAGTTGAATTCTCTTTTCTTTCTGTATTTTGAGGTTAGTAAATCCGGCATTTCGCACAATTTCCAAATATTCTTTTTTGTTGATAGCTCCCGCAACACAACCGGCATACATCTCAGCATCTTCTTTGAGACTTTTAGGAAGCTGGCCAGCAAGAACTACATCTGAAATACTAAAATGTCCGCCCTTTTTCATAATACGATAGGTTTCGCCAAATGCCTTTAATTTATCAGGTACCAGGTTCATTACACAATTGCTAACTACTACATCAGCCAGTTCATCCTCCAAGGGCATATTTTCGATATCTCCCATTACAAATGATACATTCTCAAAACCCAACTTAAGGGCATTTTTACGAGCCTTTATTATCATTGGCTTTGTCATATCCAACCCGATAACCTTGCCGGTCTCACCTGCCTGCTGCCGGGCTACGAAACAATCGTTTCCGGCCCCAGATCCCAAGTCAACAACTGTATCACCTTCATTGATATGAGCATATTCCGTGGGGAGTCCACAACCCAGCCCTAGGTCGGCCTCTTCACTATAACCTTCCATCTTTGAATAATCATCTGCAAAAACAGAATAGTCAACGGTATCACATCCACAAGATGTTCCGCAGCAAGAAGCTTGGTTTTCAGACTTCGACTGTTCACTAATAGCAGCATATTTCTGTTTTACCGTTTCTTTAAGTTGATCGGACTTCTTTTTATCAGATGCCATAATCAGCAGCAGTTTTGAGTTGTTGACATGCTCAATTCTTGAGCAAATGCAGTAATAGTATCATTGAATTCTTTCACGACTTCTTCATTCAGGCAATAACAGGTACGTACACCATCAACTTCACCTTTGATAATACCGGACTTTTTAAGCGCTTTTAGATGCTGAGAGATCGTCGACTGGGCTAAGGGCAACTCATCGGTAATATCCCCACAAATGCAGGTGGCACGTTCGGCAAGAAGCTGTAAAATAGCAATACGCGCCGGATGCCCCAGGGCTTTTGCCAATTCAGCAAGCCGTTTTTGTTTGTGATCAAAAAGTTTTGCTTTGGTTATAGCCATAATATATCGTATATCGTAATTTTACGATTAAAATAACCCATTTGTCTTTTCCAGACAAATTATATTTCATGTACAATGCTTTAGAAAGCCTATTAGTAAGGTGATCTCTTTCTTCTTGTTCTATCTTGCATCATATTATTGAAGGTATACTTGCCTTCAAAATTATCTATCAAATATAGAATCAGGGTTATATCTTCATTATGAATATGTTAAGTATAAATAAAAACCAGTACTATACTATAGAATTTGATACTCATAGCTTTACCAGTATTGCTTATCTAAGGAACAAAAGCATATGAAGGACCGCCAGGGACAGATGAATCACTTCGGTATAATTATGTACTGCCACTGAAAACGGCAAATAGCTTAATACCAAGTGCGTTACGTCCTCATTCCCGGTGACCATCACCTAAAAACAAAAAAACAGTACCAAATTGCCAATAGACCTTGACCACTATCAAGAAATGAAAAAACACTTTGATCAGGAATTAACAAATATGCAATTTTTGTTGATTCCATAAATAGCTATTGCCTGATATACAATAACCATCCCTTTTAACTATTATCACCTCTTACTCTTTTCCATTCTATTTTCATAAAGAGTACGATTGTACTTATCTTCAGCTAAAGTAACTTCTGGATAAACGATATGTTCCGTGATTGACTCCTACAAATTAGGCACTATTAGCGTTGAAATAACTGAAACCGATCATCCCGAAAAATTACAGGTCACCTGTAATGACGGTAACTATCGATCGGAATTCACTATTAATAAATACGAGTACAAGAACTACAAAAGACATATGAATCAACGTATAAAAAATGCCTATGACAGCCAGTACACTGATGAAGAAGAATAGGTAGTTCTTTATTTATTCCTTATTCCTGCTATATTAGTCAAATAAATAGAGAGATTAATAATAGTTTTAGAGGGATTAGGGATGAAGAAAGTAATTTATACGATACTATTTTTCATTATCATAATTTTAACCAGTGGAGTAAGTTACCTTTATATCGCCTTACCGGCGGTAGACCCACCACCCGAGATCACAGTTGAAGGCACACCTACACAAATTAAACGCGGTGAATACCTAGCTAAACATGTCTCTGTCTGCATCGACTGCCACTCTAATCGCGACTGGAGTAAATTCTCCGGCCCAATCATACCCGGAACATACGGAAAGGGGGGAGATAAATTCTCTGAGGAAAATATGGGAGTCCCAGGTACATTCTATGCTCGCAATATTACTCCTCATAACCTAGGCAATTGGACTGATGGAGAAATATACCGAACCATTACAACCGGTGTAACCAAGGAAGGACGCCCCATGTTTCCGCTAATGCCCTATCCTGCATATTCAAGGATGGCCCCCAAAGATGTGAAAGCAATCATCGCTTATCTTCGCACTCTTGAACCTATCGACTATAGCCCACCTCCTTCCGAGGCTAACTTTCCAATGAACTTAATACTGCGTACTATACCAAAGGAGGCCGAGCCAATAGAAAGGCCATCGCCTGAAAACCCTCTAGAATATGGAAAATATCTCACCTTAATTGCAGCCTGTGCCGACTGCCACACGCCTCAGCAACAAGGCCAAGATATTGAGGGAATGTATCTGGCCGGTGGTTTCGAATTTAATCTGCCCCAAGGTACTGTACGATCTGCAAATATCACTCAACATAAAAAAACCGGAATCGGCGGCTGGTCACAACAGGAGTTTATAGAGAGATTCAAGCAATATGATATACCTGCAGACTCTCTTCCTACAGTCAGCAACGAGCAATTTAATACTATTATGCCCTGGAAAATGTATGCAGGTATGGCCCAGGAAGATTTGGAAGCTATCTATAGGTATTTAAAAAGTGTTAAGGGTGTCGATAATAAAGTCACCGTTTTTACTCCTAATAAGAATCACACAACTGGTGATTAACACTCCTTATAACAACAGAAATATCGGAGTTCCAATAATATTCTCATTGATAAAAGATGAACTTATTTGTGAAAAAAATATGTAGCCAAGCCAAGATTAGGTGATAGCTTTAGCACTTATTATCCAATGCATTACTACACCGGAACTCCCTCGCCGAACGAGGCCTATACATCAACCTGTTTAACAAATCCCTAATCGTAGTAAAGCTTTTCAAGCAAAACACTTTCCGGATTCTATTAACTCAACAGAAAAATACCTTACCTGACAAAGGTCAAGACATTGTAGCTTATTACACAAATGCCGGCAGCAATTCCTCACTAAATTTGACAAAGAAACTGCTTGAGATAAGCTACCAAAATATTTGAGATTTTGAATAAGGATTAGCCAGCTGGCATAATACAGGCTATGAGTTAAAAGGCGACAAAGTAAATTAATGTTATAATTTTATCATTGAAGCCGCGGTGTGTTTACATCCTCGCGGCTTTTTTTATTTTGGGATACAGAAAAAGAGTCCGCTATCTAATTAGCCTATAACCCTATCAATGAAGAAACAGATAAATCAGTTAGAATGCCTGGCACGAAAGCTGGAACCCTCCACAGAGCAACGAAAAAACCTTTTCGAAAAAGCTCAAAAATATGGACAAAACTTTCTGGATAACATTGGCGATCTCCCGGCCTACGAAGTTGATGAAAATATGGGAAAAGGGGTTTATGACCTTCCTTTCGAAGATAGCCCAAAAGAGTTAGATACAATCTTGACGCTATTAAAATCTGAGGTAGATCGCTCGGGACTTAACCCTGCTTCCGGAAAACATGCCGGCTATATTCCGGGCGGAGGTGTATATCCCTCAGCCGTTGCCGATTACCTGGCAGCAGTAACAAACAGGTATGCCGGAGTATTCTTTTCATCTCCCGGGGCTGTACGTATTGAAAATATGTGTATCCGGTGGATGTGCGACCTCATTGGCTATCCCGATGGAGCATCAGGAAATTTAACTTCAGGTGGCTCACTTGCTAACCTCATTGGGCTTGTTGTAGCAAGGGATGAAGCTGATATTAAGGCATCAAACTTTAGTCGAGCCGTTATCTATACCACCCGCCAAGTACATCACTGTGTTATCAAAGCTATCAATTTTGCGGGGCTTCGTGAAGCAAAGGTACGTACTATTCCCATGGACAACCGCTACCGGATGAATGCCAAAGAGCTTAATAAACAGATAGAATCAGATAAAAATGAGGGATTGATCCCCCTGACGATATTTGCCTCAGCTGGCACAACCGACCTTGGAGCAGTAGATCCGCTTGACAAAATAGGCGATATTGCAGACAAACATGACCTTTGGTTTCATGTCGATGCCGCCTATGGGGGCTTCTTTCTACTAACTGATCATGGACAAAAAGTAATGGACGGAATTACAAAATCTGACTCTGTTACCATAGATCCCCATAAAGGTCTGTTTTTACCTTATGGTTCGGGAGCATTGCTTGTTAAAGACGGACAACAGTTACATGACTCCCAACATATGACGGCCAACTATCTTCAAGATACCCTGAAAGCAACCGAAGAGACCTCACCAGCTGACCTTTCTCCCGAACTTTCTAAGCACTTTAGAGGCTTGCGTATGTGGCTTCCCCTACAACTATTTGGGGTTCAACCTTTCCGTGCAGCCCTAAATGAAAAATTAATGCTTAGCCGTTATTTCTACAGGGAAATACAAAAAATTGATAGTATAGAAGTCGGGCCCGAACCTGAATTATCCGTACTGTTCTTTCGATATCTACCTGATAACGGAGATGCCAACACCTTTAATAAGAAACTTACGAATGAAATCCATGACGATGGCAGAGTGTTTTTGTCTTCCACACATATAGATGGGACAGTTTACCTGCGACTAGCGGTTCTTAACTTCCGCACACATCTGGATGAGATCGAGCTGATGATAAATGTATTAAAAGAGAAAATAGAACTGATACAATAGCTTAGTCAGAAGTTTTCATTATACCATAATCCGGCCACTCTAAAGCACGAATAGAAGTATTAAGCCCAATTCTATTTATCAACTGTTTGTACCTTTGATCAGACCTTAGCGGTTCCCAAACAGGATCAACATTTATAAAAAGTGCTTTTCCAATCTTATCATCTATTGCTCGCTGAAGATGAAAAAAAGCCTCATCAAACTTTTGTAACCCTACGTATATTTGTGCTACATCTACTGAGGTTATGTTGTAACGTCCTCCCGTGCTTCCAAGTTGTAGTACATCTAAAAAGTGGGTAGCTATTTCATCCATTCCTTTCTTTGCAGCCACATACACAAGTTGAGGTATATTTTCCTGTTCTTGAGATACCAGGTTCTGATAAATATCAAATGTGTAATGTGCTTTTTCCTCATTCCCCATTGCCATATATGCCCAACCCTTACCGTCAATTGCCGGAAGAAAAGAAGCGTCGAGCTCTAAGGTATAGTCGAATTGTTGAATGGCCTGTTCATACTTTTGAGCAAAATAAAAGGTCCTGCCCAACCCTACATTATACATTAAGCTTGCCGGCTTACATTGTAGCGCCAACTCCATCCACTTTATCGCCAATTCAGATTTGCCAATCACATTGAGAAAAATCGCATATAGATAATAAGCACGATTATTATTCTCAATGTTTTCAAAACTTTTGGCAAAACTACGATTAGCTTCCGCAAAGTTATAGTTTAAAAAGAGTTCAATAAAACCGGTTACAGCATGGTACGGTATATTATCACTAAATGCCCGTACTTTCGAGATATATTGCTCTGCCTTTTCAAACGCTCGCTGAGCAGGGGTCTCTCCCATAATCCCCAAATAACAATTACATAATGCCAGATCAATATATGCCTTCTCTAGATTTGGATCCTGTTCAATAGCAGCTTTAAATAATTCAATAGCTTTTTGAATTCCAGGAAGGGTAAACTTCTTCTCATAAAAGGTGCCTTCCAGGTAGGTTTTAAAAGCGTCCTGATCAACAACAGAAGAGGAAGCCTCAACGCCTATATTTTCCTTCTCCTTTGACTTCGGTTTAAACTTCTCTAAAATCTCATTCGAAATCATATCTTGGATTTCAAAAATATTATCCAAGTGACCATCAAAAGTTTCCGACCAGAGGTGAAACCCCTGATCCGTCTCTATAAGCTGTGCCGTAACCCGAATCCTACCGTTAAATTTACGTACGCTTCCTTCGAGTACATGAGATACCGATAGCTGATCCCCAATTTGGCGGATATCTTCGTTGCGACCCTTATAGGCAAAAGCTGAGGTTCGAGATATAACATCGTAACTTTCAATCTGTGCTAACCCATTGATAATTTCCTCGGTAAGCCCATCACTAAAATGATCAAACTCCACTTCGCTACTCATATTTACAAAAGGAAGTACCGCAATTTTATTAGATAAGCTACCCGTTTTTTTCTCAATATCTCGAAGTGTTGGCACCTCAATACCATTATTACTTACAGCATATAATGATAATGGCTGCCGTACATTTTTTAGCTGATAAGAACCTAACGCTTTTGTTTTAATTTCGGGATGATTTTTAATCTCTTCTTTTACCTTCTCAGATATTATGATGCCTCCCGACGATGACAGTGATTCTAAACGGGATGCAATATTTACAGCATCTCCAAAAACCTCATTATCGT
Source organism: Fodinibius saliphilus (assembly GCF_005869845.1). Taxonomy (NCBI): domain Bacteria; kingdom Pseudomonadati; phylum Balneolota; class Balneolia; order Balneolales; family Balneolaceae; genus Fodinibius; species Fodinibius saliphilus. Next base: position 325,779 of record NZ_VAWF01000002.1, read on the forward strand.
TATATGCAATGTCTCCCACATGAATTCCGATACGAAGAGGAAGACGAGGAGATTTCAGGTCATTCTGAATAGCAATACTACATTGTACTGCATTGCACACGCTGCTAAAAATCGTTAAGGCACCATCTCCGAAGTAATGTAATACCTTGCCATCAAACTCATTTGCACGCTGCTCAAGTACCTCTCGATGTCTATTCAGTTGCTCGCTGGCTTTATTCTCATCTTCTTGCATTAAGGCAGTATAACCAACTATATCAGTAAATATAACTGCTGCAAGTTGGCGAACCTTATTTGACCTCATAGCAACTATTTAAACTTAAGACTAGTGTACTACTGTATTTATCTTTTCATTTATGAAGAATAAAAAGATAACTAATGCTGGATAGAAATGTTGATCAGTCCATATTAAGAAAAATTAATACGCCTATTCTTCTTTTAAGCAGTAAGCCAATTAAGAATAGTATCCAATATGATGCCTTTTCGACCGGTATTAACACTACCATTGCCAGAATACATACTTCCCTCAAATAGCGACTGGTTAATCGTATCTGAAAGAACAGGGTAGTAGCAGAGTGAAAAAATATTTAACAGCAGGTTATGAGCATCTACCGAGGCAATCTGATAATCTGAAGCTGCCTCTTCGAGTTCTTGCTCAAAGTTTTCTAACTCTAATTTCACCTGTTCATCAAAAATAGGTTTCAGCCATGAAGGCTTACGACTGCTCTCTGTTATCACAAAAGTAAGCACTTCCGGGTTAGCTTTTGCTTGATTTAAACAAGCCTCAACGAGGTCCTCAATCTTTTTAAACAACGGTAAGCTTTGATCAAGCACCTCTCCCAATCCGCCAAAAATATCACGGATAGACTGCGTATATACGTGCTCAAATAGCTCTTTCTTGGTATGAAAATAGTAATGTATCATGGCCTTCGTAACACCAATCTGATCAGCAATTTTTTGTAATCTTGCCCCCTCGTAACCATGAGCAAAAAACTCATTGCGTGCGGCTTCAATAATTTCAGTACGGGTGTCTACTGATTGTTCAGGCATATTAAAACTAATTGGTTAGTTAAAATTACTCAACCCAATATAGTAGAACTGTTTAACAGCAGCAACCCTCATAAATTAAGAGTGCAATAAATTAGTTTAGAAATACTGCTTCTTACTGTTGTTTCAATCGGGCTTTTTCATAACATTGTTGTATGAAGTATCTAATCATCATAGCGTCGTTACCCATATTAGTTTTAAGTAGTTTAACTGCTCAAGATACTCCTACGGTTAGCTCAGTAAACTCTGACCCTGTGGTAACAATGATATCTATTAACGGTACGATATCTCCTACTACCACAAACTATATCAATAGAGGTATCCGCATTGCTAAAGAACAAGGAGCGGAGTGTCTCATTATTCAGCTGGACACGCCGGGCGGACTTTTGGAATCCACAAAAAATATTGTCCAAAGTTTTTTAGACTCGGACGACATGCCCATAGTAGTGTATGTAGCCCCAGAAGGAGCGAGAGCCGCCAGTGCCGGCACTTTTATTACAATGGCATCCCATATTGCGGTTATGGCTCCTACTACAACTATCGGTGCTGCCTCTCCAGTTCAAATGGGGGGAGGACAAAGTGATACGGTAATGCAGAAAAAAATATTTAACTACTCTGAAAGCTTTATTGAGAGCATTGCCAACAGGCGCAACCGTAATGCTGAATGGGCTCGTTCGGCTGTACGAGATGGTAAATCTATTACTGCTGAAAAGGCTCTTGAAATCAATGTGATAGATTATATAACCGACAACAAAGATGAACTGCTCACCCTTATTGATGAAGAAATAATAAACGGAGATACCCTACAAACCCAAAAAGCTACAATCAATAACGTTCCTCCCAATCTTGCTGAGAAGTTTTTGGGCTTCATCATACGTCCCGAGGTAATGCTTATTCTAACTATGATTGCTATTTATGGTATCATAGGGGAGGTTACAAATCCCGGGGCCATTGTACCCGGTGTTGCCGGAATTATTGCCCTCATCTTAGTACTCTATGCATCGGCAGCAATGCCAATAAATATTGCAGGATTCGCCCTAATCGGTTTGGCTATTATATTATTCATTGCAGAAGCATTTACCCCCACATTTGGAATACTAATTGCAGGAGGTGCCGTTTCTTTTTTCCTGGGGGCGCTCATGTTATTTCAAGACCTGCCCAAATCAATGGAGTTATCGTGGGCTTGGCTCATTCCGGCCACCATCTTAACAACGCTGTTCTTTTTATGGATCGTTACAGAAGGAATCCGGGTGCAATTCTCCAATAACCATACCGGTAAAGAATCAATGATAGGCAAACGTGCTGAGGTAGTGGATGATATTGATGATAGTACTGGAAGGATTTTTATACAAGGTGAATACTGGAATGCTAAAAGCAAACACTCCATTACTAAGGGAGAAATATGTGAAATAAAAAATATTGAGGGGTTAACAATAACAGTTGAACCGATTTCTGAATCAGAATAAGCTTTCTCAAACTAACGACTTCAATTAAATGAGACTATTATGGATGATACCAGCTCCTTTTTCGATACTGTGACTTGGATTATTACCATTGCTGTTCTAGCAGCAATTCTATTACCGCAAATGTTCAAAATTCTTCGTGAATACGAACGCGCTGTAATCTTTCGGCTCGGTAAATACCTTAAAACTAAAGGACCAGGACTTATTTTCTTGATCCCTTTTATTGATAAAATTGAGAGAGTAGACCTTCGCGTCCTAACGATTAATGTAGACCGACAAGAGGTCATAACAAAAGATAATGTTACTGTTCATGTTGATGCCATAACCTTCTTTCGCGTAGTGGATGCCGAAGAAGCAATTATCCAGGTAGAACGTTACATCGAAGCTACCTCTTGGCTAGCCCAGACTACACTCAGAAGCATTGTAGGACAGGTAGAATTAGATGAACTATTGGCAAATCGTGACAAAATTAATAAAAAGATCCAAGGCATTATTGATCGGCAAACCGACCCATGGGGTATAAAAGTAACGGCTGTTGAAGTTAAGGATGTGGTTCTACCAGAAAATATGAAACGTGCCATGGCCCGCCAGGCCGAAACAGAGCGAGACCGTCGAGCGAAAGTTATTAATGCCGAAGGCGAATACCAGGCTGCCGAAAGACTCGTGGAGGCTGCTACTATGATGCAAGAGACCCCAATGGCTCTGCAGCTGCGTTACTTGCAAACAATGAGTGAAGTCAGTGAAGAAAATGCAACGTTTGCCCTGCTTCCGTTACCTCTTGAAATAATGGAAGCCTTCAAAAGTATGGCGAATACTACCAACCCCTCGCCTGATGAATAACGGTTAATCACTAAAAGGGCATTGGGGTAAGCCGTGTCCTTTTAGTTAGTTCATAAACAACATCAAAACCCCTTTATTACTTAGTCTCTACCCAATGTCCTGTTAAGCAAATGATTCCACACCTTAGTACGCATATCAAAAGAGGGCTCAAACTGTTCAAAACCAATTACCTTGGTCGAATCTTCGTTAAAAATAAGCCTGTAATTCCACACAAAAGGTGCAGGCTCATCAGTAAGCCACAAATCGGAACGGCCAAAACGAAGATCATGCACCAAAAGAGTAGGGGAGTTTTTCTCAACAGCGTAATAGCCTTGTGAGAACCATTTCAGTCGTTCGACAGGAAGCTGTCCTTTGTAGGGTCTCAAAAGCTGTTCATTTTGAGGAATGGACTTAAAGTTAAGATTCTGATCATCATCAAATATTGAATACAGAGCCGTATACAACGTATCCCCCTCCTCAGCATAGCCTGTCCATAAGAAAATGCTAAAGGGAGCAGGAGTAGTCATATACCTTTCGGGAGAGATATTCTGTTTGGCAAAATTTTGGGTATAAACTTGATCTACGTGTGCTTTTATCCCAAAACTCACTACCAGATATAACGAACTTATTGCTAAGCCCGTGGTATTGACCCATCTTCTCTTATTACTATTCCTTCTCAAAAACAGGGTAATACCAATTCCTGCCATAAGGGGCAGCGTATAAAAAGGATCAATGATAAAAATAGAATTAAAACTCAGCGAATAGTTGCTAAATGGTTGAAGCACCTGCGTGCCGTAGCTCGTGCAAACATCGATAAAGATATGCGTTATAATAACCATAAATGCCAACACCGACCACTCTCTCCTGCTTACCTCCGACTGTTTATAGTAACGACCCAATAACCATCCAAATATTGGAGCAGCAACAACACAAAAAAATAACGAATGGGTAAGCCCCCGATGAATGGCCAGCGCTTGCACCTCGGAAACAAAAGGTGACGCAAGCACATCCAGGTCGGGCAAGAGTCCAAAAAGTGCGCCCCAAGCTGCTGCTTTATTACCAACTTTTTTCCCTAATACAGCTTCACCAACTGCCGCGCCAAGCGTAATTTGGGTAACAGTATCCATCTAAATTATTTAAAGCCTTTAACAGATCAGTTTTTAATTTGCAGAAAACCAGTAGGTGAATTTAACACTAAAGATATTATCACCTGTCTCACCCAACGCATTTACCAGGTCTCCGGGTTCCACAAAACGATTTCTTTCTTCCTCTGTAAATCGATTTTGTTGCCAAACAAGAAAAAAGGTACTGCCTGGGCGCCATTGATATCGTAAAACCAAACTACTTCGAAAGGATTTCACTAAGAAATCTCTGTCCGGCACCTCAAATCTCGAACCATTTCTCTTGATTACATAATCTCCTTTTGCATTTCTGCTATCAATATTATAGCGATCTAATTTATACGATTTAGCTGAAGGTAATTCGCCCGGTTTATAATAGTCGCCGGTCGACACAAATGGCTCGGCATATAGCTCAAGCGTTAAATCTGGTGAAAAGGCATAGTTTACGCGCGTCTGTAATGATAAAGTAGAGCGGTTGATATTCGAAAAAACATACCGTTTGCCATAAGTTTGGGCACTCCCACCTGATAGAGTTGTAATATATTGACGGGTATTTTTTTGCCGTGAATAACGTGGCTCTATTTCAAATTCCCAACGGTCGCCCGAACTCACCCGTATAGAAGGACTTATTGCAACTTCCCATCCACCAAACTCATCTTCTTCATAGCGTCCAAAAACCTCTCCAAAGATATTATCACTGCGATTAGTAAATATTCCGCCAAAAATACTATACTTCTCCGGAGATCCCATTAGCGGGCCACCTCTTGTTAACCTATCGCTCATAGTCCTCGGGCTGTATCTTACATTAAAAAATGTTCTCCAGAAATTGGCCCATTGGATATTGCTGTCAAATCCGAACCTATTTTCTCGTTGGGTACCACCGTAGTTCCAGGCTCCATCCCAGCTAATTTCAAACCTATACGACTGATACCATGAACTGGGATCATTTTCACGATAGGTTAGCTCGCCCGTGGTAGAAATGTTATCAGCTCGAAACAAAATACCGGTATCATTAAGATCAAAGCCCGGTGATTTAACTTTTACCCCCGCTTCCCAGAGCCAATGCTTCCCGGCATTTTTAGAAATTTCCAGTGTCCCCCGATAGCCTGAAAGATTTGTTTGGGTGGAATCGAGACTAAGGTGTGAGGCATCAGGCCGTTGATAATAGCGAGCACTCGATTGTTGGGCATTTAAGATAGCATCTGTCGAGCCAGATATATAACTGAATCCGGCATCACCGGACACTTCGTATTTTCCATCCTCAAATCTGAGGTTCCAATCAGATCCACCTGTAAAAGCGGTTTCATTAAGCAGACTATTCAACTTAGTATTTTTTTCTAAATCTCGATATACCCCAGTCATTATAAAGCCTACTGTTGAAGTATACTCTCCAAATTCTTGTTGAGACCTAAGCACCCCATATGCTGTTGTTGGCTCAACAGTTACTTCATCATAGCTATCAGTATCTGCATTATATACTTCTGCTTTTTCCCGTGCTGTTACAGTGCCCAAACCGCCAACAGAAAGGCCGGAAGGAAATCGCCCTGTTATTTTTGATGCTCCAATGATAGAAGTATTTGATATCTCCTCTGCAAAGTCAATATTACTATCCCCTGAAGGACGTAAAGAGGGGGCAGCACCAACACGCCTTGAGTAGAAATAGCGGTCCGAACGTCCACCACCGGATAAAGCCCGAAATAGTTGCTGATTTTGAGTAAAAAATGGCCTTTTTTCCTCAAAAAAGGTCTCAAATGCGGATAAATTCACCTGTGCAGGGTCGGCTTCTACTTGCCCGAAATCAGGATTTATAGTTCCGTCAATCTTTAAATTCGGGCCCAGTCCAATTTTAAAGTCACCACCAAACCGGCCTTGCCAGTTTACATCTTTGCTGAAGGGATTGTCAGAATCAGGATCGCCCTTCAATAAGGTGCTTCCTGCTACGTAAGGCACAAACTCTATTTGGCGTTTTTGTGATATATTCTCAATTCCAGTAAGTAAGCCAAAGCGTGAAGCCCACCCATTTTCATCTTGAGGAACCATCACCCAAAAAGAATCTTCATTTTTCTGCGGGATGTATCTATTAATATTTAATCCCCAACGCTGTTTTTTACTATCACTATATCTAAGCTGGGAAAATGGAATGCGAATTTCTGTTGTCCATCCTTTACTATCAATATGGCTTTTTGTCTCCCAAACGGGATTATATGAATAATCTCTATTACGGTAACTCATCTCATCTTCAGGCTGAAAATAATCAGCTCTCACACTAGACGCCGATACGGCAAAACTCCGGGAAGTCCGCCGATCCAGATAGGTATCCAATGAAATGATTAACCGTTCTGAGTTGCCCATATTATCCCGACGACTCAGTTGGGCTTTTATCTTATCTGGATTATCACTATACATGCGGGCTCCTATGTATAAAGCATCATCGCTGTAAACAAAAGCCACCTTTGTTGCAGATGTAGCCTCTGCCCCCTCATTGGGTTCTCGTTGGGTAAATCCCGAAGTATATGAAGCTTTCTTCCATATCTCTTCCTCCAGTTGCCCATCCAAGGTAATATTTTGCTCTTCTATATTATGGGCTTTTACATTTCTGTTATTTGCTATGGTATTTGAAGATGGTGGTTCTTGTGATTGGGCTAATAACGGAATATTAGTAATCAGAAGAAAAACAATTAACAGGGAGCTTAAATAAAATCTCAATATTGTATTCAACGGCACTTTTTATTGTTTTGCACTATTATTCAGCGCATTAAAAATAAGGTATTAACATTTACTGATTTCAATTTTGGGATCAAATCCTGGTAAAACCTCATTAAATTTGTAAAATGCTGATAAACAGCTGTCTGCAAGTTTTATCAGATAATGATATGGTAAAATTCCATTATTAATTGATGTGTTATTGTAGTAGAAGCAATTGAAACTTCAATAATTATTTACTCAGTCCTATATCACGCAAACATTTTAAACGAGCCAGTGCCATAACACTTGGGGCTTCAAGGTCTCCAAACATTCAGCAGCTGTAACGCGATGGATGAAACGGGAACAAGTTTAATTACGGAACTCTTTGGTTCATTCCATACCGATCCAAATGGACTATTTGATCTGCCTAACGGCTTTACCTATAAAATAATTTCAACATATGGAGATAAAGTGAATGATGGATTTTTAGTACCCCACCGTTCCGATAGAATGGCAACATTCCCGGGACCTGGCGGGCCACTATTCTTATTCAGGACCACGGAGTAAATCCTGCAAGTGGGGATGCTTTGGGTAAAGGCTTTAAGCTGACTCATAAATTGCAGAACAATGATTTTTACGAATAGGGAAATGATAATAATCCGGAATAGTGCAGCACTACAACCATCGAAACTGGGATAATACTACACCATTCATGGTATTCAATATTCTCGCTTAAGCTTGGCTATAACAGGGCCTTAGAATAAAAAAAGCTGAATTCAATTTTGCTCATATTATTAAAGGCCCACCAAATAAAGTGGTGGGCCTTTGTAACATACTTCTGGGTTATCCTTCTAACTCTGTTTCACTTTCATAGCTGCCCGCAATAAACCATGCTCCTCCTGCAAGCGCCAGATCTTTAAGCAAGTTAGTCATACTTGGCTGCATTTGCCCTCCAATGACAGCCGGTAAATGAATACTTAATACATATATAAGCAGTAATACACCTAAAAGAATACAGGCAAGGCGTGCCTTTTTCTCAATGATAATACTCACACAGGCAGCTAACATTGCTATCCCTGTCAGGTATACCCAAAAGCTACCTCCTGGTATGGGAACCATTCCTGCCATTTGTCCTGCTTTCATAAAATGGAACAAACCAAAAATGCCAAATGGTAACGCATATAAATAACGACCTATTTTAGAAAACATATCTAAGTGTGTTTAGTTAATGGTTACTTAAAACAATATATGTAATATTTAGTTCAATATTGAACTACTATATATTGAATCATAGCTTCTTCTGTAGCAGCTTATTTTATTTTCAATTATGACGTACTATTAACATTGCAGCGTTGCAATAGGTTTCTTTGCAGTCTTGCAACGAACGGGTTTTAGACTCCTCACTCCAAATTACCTCTCCCAATTACTTTTATCAAAAGTACCCCTCAATACACTTTAAAGGGCCTTTATACGAATAATTTAAAAAAAATTAGATAGTAACCTCATCTTGGAACAGATGTTGTAATAGTATAATCATGAAGACATACAAAACATCTAATAACAAAAACCACCAATTGTTTAATTCTTAAAAAAAGTAAAATTCCAACACACATAGGCTACTATTATGAAACTCACTAATAAACATATCACTTTATTCCTCCTGTCCTTCTTTTTGATGGCGGGATCGGCTTTTGCCCAAGAAACTACTGACCGAGACTTACAATACTTTACCAGTCCAGATCAACGGGGGCTCAATCAATTTGAAGCACCGTTCACTACTGACATTGAATTTGACGGTGTACAAGTTCGAATGGGCGGATCAAATGCTCTTCAATTCCAGGGCTTAACTCAAGATAATGATGCCAATGGGCTTACAACACTTGAGTCCAACTTCAACCTTGCTACTTCAAACCTAGATCTTGATGTGGGATTGGCAAATGGACTTCGCATGCACTTGCGTACATATTTGACATCTCAACACCATACAGAGGCATATGTAAAGAGCGGATATATGCAGGTGGATCGCCTTGACTTCATCCAGGAAGGGCTCTTGGGAGGCTTAATGGATAACGTGCGTATAAAAGTAGGTCACATGGAGCTTAACTACGGTGACAATCACTTTAGAAGAAGTGACAATGGTTCTGCGATCCATAATCCTTTTGTAGGCAACTATATAATGGACTCCTTTACTACAGAAGTAGCGGGTGAGATCTATTATTACTCTGGAGATCTATTTGGGATGATCGGTGTTAGTAATGGTAAACTGAACCAACATGTTACTGATAAAGCATCAAATGGCTTTAAAACACATGCTACCATTTATGGTAAGCTTGGATTTGACAGCCAGATCAATGAAGATATGCGATTCCGTCTGACCGGTTCTATCCTGAATGTAAGTCAATCTGCGTCCATCTACCTGTATTCAGGTGACCGTGCAGGATCCAGATACTACTCTGTTATGGATGACGGTTTCCGTGCCGGCCGATTTGCACCTAGCTTCACTCCCGGATATGGACAGCCTCCTGCTCCCGGTGAAATGACTGCTATCATGATTAACCCATTCCTTAAGTATAATGGACTTGAGTTCTACGGTGTATTTGAAAGCACCAGTGGTAACATCAAAGGCAACGACAGCCGTAACTTTACCCAATACGGTGCCGAGCTTCTTTATCGCTTTGGAGCAGAAGAAGACTTCTACCTAGGCGGCCGTTATAACTTAGTAAGCGGTGAAATGACCAGTGGAGACATCGACATCGACCGAATCAATATCGGCGGCGGATGGTTCCTCACCAAAAACGTAATGGCTAAGCTTGAGTATGTATCTCAAACGTACGACGGAGATGGATATACTGGCACCAAGTATGACGGAGGTAGCTTTAACGGTGTCATGATGGAAGCCATAATTAGTTTCTAAGCATAGACAATAAACTGCCATAACCTCTAGGTTGGTTTATTTTATCCCTAATGCGGTATCGTCATTGACCTGGCGATACCGCTTTTTTATTGCCCCTCTTTAACAACAATCACTTTAGTTATTTTAAAGAAAAGCACTGATTGTTAGCTAATAATTAGCTTCTCTGCTTTAGCTCTTCATTAGGTATATCTACCTACCCTTTCTACACCTTGAAAATCACAGAATTAAGGTACGTCTCGGTATTCAAATAATAATTGAGTAATAGGTAAAACAAACACAAAAAAGTTTAAGTTGTATGTGATTCAGCAAAGCTACTAACGAAAAACATCCATGATGTATGCCTCCGATTGGGGTTTACCTCAATCATTGGTTTATCGGTGGGGTGTACAGGACAAAGTTCACACCATAGCTACTTCCTACAGAAGCTGATTATATAATTTTGTAAGCTCTTCTGCACAGATCGAACTCCATCGCGCCTAAGCTGAGAAAACTATACTTAGCATGAGACGAGTATTTTTTTCGAAAAGCTATTGATATCTCAGGCAAGACAGGTGAAAGGTTTTTCTATTTATGGACAACCAAAAAAACTGTTCTCTATCTGAATTATGTCAAAGGTATTTTGGAGTATTAGTCTGAAATATAAATTATCACTGGTTAACATGGCAACATTGTCATACAATCACATTCTGTTTATTTAAACTTTGAATAAGGATACGCAGTGGATCTGGAAAACCTCAACCAAACGGTATTACTTCGCATGTATTCATTGTTTTCTTTGGGTGAAAACCTTGCGTTGAGATAAGCCGTTAGTTGGCATTACCTATTCCATTTCGATCAGAGCTTCTAAAATGTCTCTGAGGCGTTAAGCAAGAAGGCAAATACCTATCTACTATTCAAAGCTTGAGCTGAAAAAGTAATTCCTGAGATAAATACCTTGGGGACTTTTTAATACAATTAAAAATAACTGCTATTGATCAGACAGGATGGAAATTTGCAACTTAATTTTATCAATAAGTTCTTGAAAGTTAAGTGGCTTAACCACGAAGTCGTGAGCTCCAGAGAGAAGTGCCTGTTGTGTTACATCCACTTCGGCGTAGGTGCTCATAATTATGATACGAACTTGAGGGTCATTCTCTTTAAGAAAATGTAAAAAACCTTTTGAACCCAGAAGATGGCTGTCAATAACAACCACCCCAATAGATTTAGAAAGTAATATCTCTTTTGCTTCTATATCACCCTCTGCTACCCTACACTCAAATCCCTCTTCCTCTAATACCAGATGCAGAGACTCTCGAACGGCCTCTTCTTCATTGATAATAAGAATTGAGTGGGGACACATGGATCTATTGTTAGCATTAGCAATTACCGGTTTATACTATTTACTAATGCAATTATAAGACCAGCTTTAAACGATAATACTAACTTTTTTGAAATCCCTGCTTAATAACTCTCTATGCACATTAGAAGTTTTTTAAATATTAAAGACATCCTCATTACAGAAGCACAGCCTTGCAGTTGTGCATGAATAGCAGATACCCGTTTGCACTCATGCAACCTTTCAAACCCACCTCATCCTCTTTAGTCAGCAAACTGACAAAATCCACCTTCAGGCCTCACAAGCGTGCACTTTCTATAAATTAATATCTTGTTTTTGCAAGCATGTTTGGTATAGAGTTTGCAGTAATAATAGTAACAACAAGCCAACACATAGAATAAAAAAAGAAGCCATTATGAAATCTTTACTTACCAACTTAGTTTTGATGTTATTTGTAATCACAGGATCACTCACAGCCCAATCAACAGATTATGTATTACTGGACAAAAGCACCATGAAAATTGATGGTACTTCTACCATTCATGATTGGACATCTGAAGTCGAAGAGATCAACACTACTATTAACATAGATAAAGAAGCACTTAAAGAAGACTCCGTTACTACTCCTGTACAGTCTTTTTCTATGAGCATTCCGGTTGAGTCAATAGAAAGTGGGAAAGGAGGCATGAACAAAAAAACCTATAAAGCATTAAACGAAAAAGACCATCCTAATATCACGTTTAAGCTCACTTCTACTGAGGTGTTAAACTATAACTCCTCCTCTTCAGAAATGGATCTGAATGTTACCGGTGAATTAAATATCGCTGGCACTACCCAAACAATTTCTTTGCCAGTAGATGGCAGTATAGAGGATGAAGAAACCTATAAATTTACAGGGAGCTATGAGCTCAACATGAAAGATTATAATGTTGATCCCCCATCTGCCGTTTTTGGAACGATAAAGAGTGGAGAAAAGGTTACTATTTCCTTTGAACTATACTTCGCTGCTAATAATCCAATGTAAATAATCACTACTCAAGTTGCGTCTCACTCCATATAAAATACAGCTATATATGATGTTCAAATCAGCTGGTTCGCTCATAATCATCCTTTTGTTATTAATACCCTCTTGGAGTGGGGCGCAATCTCTACCTGGTGAGCTTACTATTGCTAGAGGCGGGAAAATATGGATCGAGGGGACGGCAGGTCCCGTTGATTTTAACTGCCAAGCTCAAGAACTCTCAGGACAGGGGCAAATCACCAACACTTCTGATCCCCAGTCAACCATAAGAGAAAACGGCAAAGTAAATATTTCCGTTTCTTTGCCTGTGCATTCGCTTGACTGTGGCAAGAAAGCCATGAATAGTGATATGTACAGTGCTCTTAAAGCTGAGAGGCACCCTTCCATCACCTATCAGTTACTAGAAGCCACCCTTGACAAAGAGGCTAAAGCGGATACTGGAAGCTGGATGCCCATTGTAACACGTGGGATTATGAATATTGCCGGCGTTGCCGACACTACAGAGATCGTAGTAAGTGGAAAAGTACTTGATAACGATCATTTCCAGGTTAAAGGGAACAAGATGCTGAATATGGATACCTATAATATTGACCCTCCCAGTAAAATGTTTGGGCTTATTCGTGCCGATAAAAAGCTGGATTTACACTTTAATGTTACCGTAGCGCTTAGGTCTAAAAGTAAGTAGTGGATTAATCAGATAGTCCCAGACGTTCCATTTTACGGTACAGTGTGGAAGGATCAATTCCCAACAGGCGTGCGGCCTCAGATTTATTCCCTTCAGTTCGTTTAAGCATACTTTTAATGTGATGCTTTTCGAATACACGTACGGCCTGATCCAGTTTCTCGCTGTCCAAATTTATGTCTTCAGAACCCGAAGCGTCTCTAATGGATGCAGGCAAATCCTCTAGCTGCAAATAATTACTATCACTTAAAAGAACCGACCGCTCTATCACATTTTCCAGCTCTCGAACTTGTCCCTTCCATTGGTAAGCCATCATCGCGCTCATTGCTTCACTTGAAATACCCTTGAGATTCCTTTTCAGCTCTTTATTATATTTCTTTAAAAAGTGATGAGCTAAAAGAGGGATATCATCACGTCGCTGCTGTAGGGGAGGCAAGGGAAGCTCAACTACATTGAGACGATAATACAGATCATCCCGAAAGTTTCCTTTTTCAACCTCCTCTTCCAGATTCTGATTTGTAGCAGATATGATGCGAGTATCAAAGTTCAGCGTTTTATTTGAGCCTACCGGTTTTACTTCCCGCTCTTGAAGTACCCGTAACAAATTCACTTGTAAGTTGAGTGGAATCTCTGCGATTTCATCTAAAAATACAGTACCTCCATTGGCTGCAACAAAAACACCATCTTTATCTGCTGATGCCCCAGTAAAAGCCCCTTTTTTGTGGCCAAAAAGCTCAGATTCAACAAGATCTTCTGGAATAGCCCCACAATTTATTGCCAAAAACGGTTTATCTGAACGGTCACTGCTGGAATGAATGGCTCTTGCAACCAACTCTTTGCCAGTTCCACTTTGGCCTGTTACCAATACATTACTATTAGCACTACTAACCCTTTCAACCATTTTATAAACTTTTTTCATGGCATCACTTTCGCCAATTATATGATTGAAGTTATACTCTTGATCGATCTGCTCCCGTAGATACTTATTCTCTTGTATTACATTCTTATGCTCAAGCAGGTTTTCTATACGTATGAGCACCTCATCAAAGTCCAGCGGTTTTAATATATAGTCTGCGGCCCCTTTGCGGAGTGCACTAATAGCCGTTTCGATGGTAGCATGAGCAGTAATAATTATAGTCAAGGTATCCGAAGAATTCTGAAGGGCATACTCTAATACATCAAGACCACTTTCATTGGGCATTTTTAAATCTGAAATAATGATATCAAAGCTGTTCTCATCAATGGCTTGTATAGCTTCTTTTCCATCCTTAACAGCTATACAGTTGTAGCCCTCATCTTCGAGGACAATAGTAAGTGATTCTCTGATACTTGTTTCATCATCTGCTACTAAAATTGATCCTGTCATATCTTTATTTTTTTATCGGTAATTCAATAATAAATGTTGCCCCTTCACCCGGCTGTGACTCTACCCAGATAGTGCCATCCATCTTGTTGATGATGCCATGACTTACGGAAAGTCCGAGTCCTGTTCCACTGCCTACTTCTTTAGTAGTAAAGAACGGCTCAAATATACGGGATTGTTCTTCTTCTTTTATTCCTTTTCCAACATCTGCTACTTCTATTCTAATATTATTTTCTTCTCGGCATGTAGTTATGATAACCTTAGGATCAGAAACCTCTTCCATTGCATCTACTGCATTAAGAAATAAATTTACCAATACTTGGTGTATTTGGTCGGGCACACAACTAATAGCAGGAAGGTTACTTTCCAGATTCATTTCAAACTCCACATTTCGACATCGAGCATCATGTTGTAATAGCCCAACAGCAGAATTGATCTCCTCATTTATCTGTACGTTCTCTGTTTGCATGCTAGATGGACGAGAAAAGTCTACCAAGTCACGAACAATCTTATTAATTCGCTGTATGTGGTCACGGACTTTTTTAAGCTGATCTTGTAAAAAGTCATCATCAGTTTTACGCTGACACACCTGCACAAGTGAAGAGATCGCAGTTAGCGGATTTCCAACCTCATGTGCAACCCCGGCAGCCATATGTCCTACAGTAGCCAACCGCTCAGACTGTTGGATCTGCTCTTCACGCATTTTAATATCAGTAAGGTCTCGTAATATCTGTGAACGGCCTACAATTTCATCATTCTCATTCCTGATAAATGACTCTGTTAAGTTAACCAATTTCTTTTCACCTTTATTAGTTAGCCGCTCGGTCTCATAGTTACGAACATGCCCCTTGTACTTGAGCCCAAACTCAATGCATTCTAGTTCTTGCATAGCTATTAATTCATCAGGTACAATATAGGAGATGGGCTTGCCAATAATCTCATCGCGCTCCCAGCCCAACATCTCTTCGGCTCCCTGGTTCCAAGAGGTAATTACCTTTTCTTCATCAATAGCAATAATAGCATCAGCAGAATGCTCAATAATATCTCTGTAACGCAACTTTGTAGCCCTAAGTCGGTCCTCATAATATTCCCGGTAATTGTATACCGTCCATGCGGCCCATAGCATAAGTACGAGAGCGACAGTAACACCTCTGCTAAAATAAAGCCACTGCATCATCTGCGACGAGGTTTCACTCAACAGAGTCTGATGAATAATCTCGAAAACTCCAAAACCGATACCTATAATAATCAACGAAGTAAACATGAGGTATCCCACTCGTGCTTCTCGTAAAAAGCGAAGGATTTCTTTCATCTTCGAATTGCTAACTTTCAGTTTAATTTCCTGGTCTGTATTACTACCAACTACCTAATAACCTTCGTACTAATACGATTTGACCAATATGATAAGCATTATGATCGACAATTAGCATCGCTTCCCGAAATAATGTTTGCCCTTCTCCATGAGTAAAAACCTTTTGCAGTTCACCCTCTGAATTTCGAATCAGAGATTTCATTTCATCTATGCCCTCTCGTACTTTTTCCACTGATGCTTGCAACTCCACTTCGCTATTCGGCGATGAGCTTTCTGGCCAATACTCATCCGGCCATTCCATTTCTTCATATTCTGGATTCTTACAAAACTCCAGTATATCATCTTGGGCTATTCGAATATGTTCGATGAGTTCCCATATAGTATGAGGAACACCCTCTACACTAATACCAGCCTGTTTATACGTTATTCCCTGCACCGCTTGGTTGAAGTCCACATGGGCATTACCGCCATTAAGCTGTTCAAGAAGAAGCGCATTAACAGATTTCTTAACCATAGCTGATATAAAATTAATGAAGAGTGTACTACCAATATTATCTAACAAGGTAATAGGAGATATTAATCGATATCAAACAGAAAAAGAAGGGAAAAAATATCAATTTGATCTAAAAACGAGAGGGCAAAAAAGAAAAGCCCTGCAAGTGCAGAGCTTTTTTTCAAGTAACTATTTACAATATACGATGATTATCCTATACAGAACAACTATTTCTTAAATACATCATTTAATATATAAGTAATATATAACTATATGCATATATTTATAAGACTAACCTATTATTAATAATAATATCTAAGAAAAATTATGGTAGTGAAATAATAAACTTTTAATATCTGTTTGTGCGTAATAAGGATTAACAAATCTCATCGAGAAGCAGCTAACTAAAACTTAGTAAAAGAAGAAGGCTATATCCTTTTCGTTGAGCAAGAGAAAAACGGACACAGAATGTACTGCGGTTTAGCAATAGTAAAAGGCAGGGACCAAACTCTTGAACAGAATAGAAATAAAAAAAGCTCTGCCGATGCAGAGCTTTTTTTGAAATCACTGTACACAATATACGGTTATTGTCCCATACAGAGCAACTATATTCTCTATTTGCTACCCAATATATAAGCAATGTGTAACTAATAGGAATTTATAGCAGATTAACCTATAAGCAAGGTGAAGAATTAGTACCAAATATAGAAGTATACTAGTAAACTAAACGTCTATTTTTGTGCTTAAATAGTATCAAATCATTTTTGGTAAGGGTAAATTTACTAAAGGATAAGCGATAGCTACACCCTTCATTAAATAAGGGGAAAAAGAGTATTGCGATTAAGCAATAACAAAAGGAGGGGAATCGAACTTATGGATGGG
The DNA here is from genome assembly GCF_005869845.1 of Fodinibius saliphilus. NCBI lineage: Bacteria > Pseudomonadati > Balneolota > Balneolia > Balneolales > Balneolaceae > Fodinibius > Fodinibius saliphilus. Next base: position 342,893 of record NZ_VAWF01000002.1, read on the forward strand.
TAAAAAAATAGCAAAAGCCCTGCAGTAGCAGAGCTTTTTTCGAATCACTATTTACAATATATGCAAAATACCCCATACGGAACAACTATTTCTCCCATGTACTGCCTATTATATAACTAATCTATAATTAAAAATTATTAAGCTTTTTGTAATATGTAGTTATTATTACCTTCTAGATTAACATTTGGAAAAGTAATTAATCTTCAAAAAGCAGTAATTGTTCACGATGCCCAAACAAGTTGGCGATTTAGTACTATATTCAGTTGATGATCTGCATGAACAGCTGGGGCTTAGTAAAATGACGATCCGAGCATACCTGAGAGATGGTAAAATTCGTGCACGGAAACTAGGAGTAAAATGGTACGTCACGGAAGATGCATTGCGAGAGTACTTTGGAGAGTCATCCAGATCCAACTCAACAAAAGCCCCCAAAAAACCGAAAAATTATCGCTATGTTGTCAAAGGAATTAATGACTTGGTGAGTGAACAGGAGGAGTGTGCAACTATACAGGAAACAATTAACTGTATTGAAGAGCAAGCTATTGTAAGCTTATTTCAGGTAGCAATTATGAACCAGGATACCGATGAGGTAGTAGAACTAATTAAGGCCCGGGATTTCCTAGAACGCCATCAATAAAAAGTATGGGTTATAATACAGCCGGAACCTAAGCTAATTGCCCATCCTCCTTCATTAATTAATACGAAATATTTACTAATACACACTTAATTACCCTATGCTCGAAAAAGAAGATACAAAACTTGAAATTTTTGGTTTTGGCGATGAAGAAGCTAAAGAAGACACTTTTTATTGTCTGGTTAACACCGTCAAAAGTCCAGATGGTATCGACCTTGAAAAACTTTCAAATGCCGATCCCCGAAAGTTTGATGAAGTGCTCAACGAAATGGGCTGTATACTGCTTTTACGAGGTGACGAAGTAGAAGAACTTATTAATCGGGGAGATATATCTGACTCAGATCTCCATAAATCGATCTATGAGTTAGCAGTAGAAGAGGAGATTATATCTTAACTAGAAGTTCAGAACGTGATACCTAAATATTAAATGGTTGGTGCTGTTGCCACCAGTGCCAGGTTCGCAGTAAAGCTATTACCGTTTTACCATCAGTAATTTCACCGCTGTGTACCATATTCACAGCATCCTGAAATGGTATGCGTTCTGTTATTAAAAATTCATCTTCATCTACCGCTTGCTCAAAAGAAGTAATATCCCAGGCTACATAGCAATGAATTATTTCATCCGAATAGCCAATACCGGGATAGAAATGGCCGACATAATCATACTTTTTACACTGGAGTCCAGCCTCCTCTTTAAGTTCGCGCCGGGCTGTTGAATCAGCCGTTTCATCAGGATCAATTTTTCCGGCCGGGACCTCGTAAAATATTTGCGCCATTGGGTATCGGAATTGGCGGACAAGCATAATATCTCCATTCCCAAATACCGGAACTACCGCCGAGGCGCCGGGGTGTTTAATCCACTCACGGGTTGCTATGGTATCATCAGGAAGTACTACTTCATCAAAATAGAGATGCAGCAGGCGGCCGCTAAAAATTTTAGTGGAGGTAAGAGTTTGCTCAACAAGTTCATGGGAGTCGTTCATAGCAAGATTTTTATGTATCTTTAGCCGTAATTGGATGATCTCCGATTATACATCTAAATAATAACAAAGATATAAGTTTTCGTTGTCCGAAACATTTAACATCGATCAACAAGATTTCGAGGTAAAGCAAGACCTGTTTACATGGTCAAATGCGATCTCATTTTCAAGAATTCTTATCGCCTTACCGATAGTATATCTACACTATACTAATGGCCAGAAAATTACGTGGCTCATAACAGCACTGGTCTTATATGGTATCTTTTCGGATTACCTGGATGGCTATATCGCACGTTTAACAAATAATGTTACTGAATGGGGCAAAATACTGGATCCGGTAGCAGACAAATTCTGCGCCTTTTTCTTGTTTATGTATGCAACCTATATTGGTCTTATCCCACTTTGGTTTCTTCTTATAGAAGTTGCCCGCGACGCTATTATTATGGCGGGGTCGTTATATATACGAAAACTGCGCGGCAAAGTAGCTATGGCGGTAATGTCTGGTAAAATAAGTGTCAATGTATTGGGATTATATTGGCTTTCAGCTTTTTTCTATCCCGAAGCAACTCCAGTTCACCAGATGCTTATGGGAGCATCACTGGCACTTATGTTTTTCTCTTTGTTTGATTATCTTCATCGATTCAATCAAATACGAAAGGGCATTGCATTTAATTAAACCGCCTTTTCAAGTACGATTTACATTTTAGCACAATAGTTCTCCTATTTTGGAGAGAATACCTAAGATTTCCTGAGAAATACTCAGAAATAGATTGGGATGACATTTTATATTTTAAATAGGAAGCACGATATATGGGTTTTTTAGAAAAGATTGGTCTCAAGAAAAAAGAGAAAGTAGAAAAGGGCGTTGAAAAAAGTCGCTCCGGTATCATGAAAAAAATTGGTAAGGCTATTGCCGGTAAAGATACCGTAGATGCCGCTGTACTCGATGAGCTAGAAGAGATTCTTATCACCTCAGATGTAGGTGTTAAAACAACACTCGAAATTATCGACCGCATCGAAAAACGTGTAGCTGAAGATAAATACCTCAATAGTGATGAACTACAGCGTATTTTGCGTGAAGAAATTATTGGCTTACTCAAAGATCATTCTGCCGATAAACCAGCTGAGTTTGATGCAGAATTTCCACAAAAACCCCATATCGTAATGGTTGTTGGCGTTAATGGCGTTGGCAAAACAACCTCTATCGGTAAACTTGCCTATCTCTATAAAAAAGCGGGCAAAACTGTTATGCTTGGTGCCGCAGATACCTTTAGAGCTGCAGCTGTAGACCAACTCAAAGTTTGGAGTGAGCGTGCAGGAGTCCCTATCATCCAACAGGGACAAAACGCGGATCCCGCCGCTGTCGCCTACGATACGGTTGAATCAACTAAAGCCAAAGGTGCTGATATTGCTTTAGTTGATACGGCCGGACGCCTACATAACAAAAAGTCCTTAATGGAAGAACTTGCCAAAATAAAACGTGTTATGGGCAAAGTTGTTGATGGCGCTCCCCATGAAGTACTTCTTGTTCTTGATGCCTCTACCGGACAAAATGCCATGCAACAAGCCAAAGCATTCACCGACTTTGTTGATATCACCGGCTTGGTACTTACCAAGCTTGATGGCACGGCAAAGGGTGGTATTGTTATTGGGATCTCTAACGAGCTGAATGTGCCGGTAAAATATATAGGAGTGGGAGAAGAAATTGAAGACCTGCAAGTCTTTGATCGTGAACTATTTGTAAATTCGATGTTTAAGGATTAACCCCAAGAGCTCCTATGGCCGTTAAGAAAATCATATTTTTAATTTTCAACATTTTTAGTGACTATTGTAGTAATAGCTTAAGGACATCATCTCTAAATAACATCTATCGGTTTGGGTTACAGGGCTCTTTGCAAGCTACTACAATCTATAACTTCGATTGTATTACTTTTTTTATGGTTTCCGACCTGTGGTTGGGCACAACCGAACGGATTACAGGCCCTTCATAAAGCAGATTCACTGTCTCATGCTGCGCATTACGATTCGGCAAACTACTATTATAAAAAAGCTGTTCCCCTTTTTGAGAAAGAACAACAGTGGAATAAAAAGGCTTCTGCCCTCTATGCAATTAGCAATAATAAAAGCATTCAAGGCAATCTGGATAAAGCAGAAGAATACCTAAACAAAGCCCGAGCTGTTACCGAACAATACTTCACCCAAGACCATATCTTGAATGTTCAATACTTATACCTAAAAGCGCAGATTGCAGTAAATAAAGCTAATTACGACACGGCATTAACATATTATCAGCAAGCCACTGATGTTGTAAGCTCCGTAAACTCTGACAAGCGCTTGGTATGCCAAATTAAAATACTTGCTGGTATAGGAGAAACGTATACCGTAAAAGGTAAATATGACTTAGCAATACAGAAGCTTGATCGGGCCGAGGCATTATATCATCAATTCCAGCTGAATAATCCAAGAGTATTAAGTCGTATTTATAACAGTCATGGCACGGTATATAAAAAGCAAGGGAACTATAACAGATCTCTTGAACACTATCTTACATCTTTACAAATAGATCGTAAAACGCTACCGGACCAACATCCGGAATTGGCAAAATCATATAATAATATTGCCATAATCTATTACTATCAAAGTGATTATAAGCGTGCTTTAGACCATATGAAAAGTGCTGTTAGGGTGTTAACCGGTTTTCATGGTCGCAATCATTGGCTTGTTGCTCGCGGGTATAACAATATCGGTATTGTTTATTCCGAAATGGGGGAACTTGCAAAAGCAACGGAATATCTTAAAAAAACGCTAAGCGTCAGAAAAAACATTTTAGGAAAAGATCATCCCGAAATTGCCATTGGGTATCAGAACCTGGGGGCCATATTTTATGATCGGAACAAATATGAACAGGCCATTGAGAATTATAAAAAAGCACAAGACATACATCTTAAGCACTTCCCGGAAGGACATCCTGAGCTGGCTAATGTGTACGCCAACCTGGGCCAGGCTTATGATAAAAAAGGCAATTATAAGAAAGCACTTAATTTCTACCATAAAGATCTTGATATAAACCTTGATCTCTTAAGTAAAAACCATCCTTTTATTGGAGATACCTATTCCAAGATTGGAAAGACGTACGCTCACATTAATAACTTTGAACAAGCCTTACAATACTTTGAACGTGCTATTTCTATTTTTGTATCCAATTACAACAAAGAAATTGATATCGGAGAAGTGGTATTGAAAGATGTGTTATACCCCGCTAAACTCTTAGAGGTATTGCAGCTCAAAGGCCAGACTATTAAACAACAAGCTGCTAAATCAGCTGATTATCGATCACTGCTAGACCAATCGTTACAAACCTATTTACAGACCGTTCAGCTTATCAATAAGCTACAAAAGTCTTACAACCGAGAAGAATCTAAGTTTTTACTCCGAGAACGAACCTCAGTAATTTACAACGAAGGATTTCAAACCGCCTTTCAGCTTTATCAAGAAACTGGAAATCCCGACTACAAAAAATATGCATTCTATTTCGCAACACAGAGCCAAAGTCAAATTCTGCTGGAACAGATGCAAAAAGATGCGGCACAAAAGTTTGCAAATATTCCAGACTCACTTATTGCGCGAGAAACTAACCTTCGTAACAAGTTAACAACTTTACAACAGCAGCTTTCAAGTTTAGCTCAGACCCCTAAACAGACAGATTCTACCAAACAGCTGGCCCTGAAAGACTCCCTTTTCCACCTCCAAAAAACCTTGAGCAGTCATAACCAAACACTGGAGGAAACCTATCCCAAGTATTATCGCCTTAAATACCAGCCGCTTGTTACCAAGGTTTCCGAAATCCAGAATAAATTTCTGACACCGCAAGAAACAGTTATTCAATATTATTTTAGTAGCCAAAATTTGTATGCATTTACAATAACCAACTCTACTTTTCAACTCTGGGAAGTTAGTACAGATTCTCTGCTGACAAATAAAGTAAACGCATACCGCAAGGTACTCACGGAGGATTCTTCAGTATCAGATTTTAGGTCTGGAAGTTATTCCCTTTATCAGCAGCTTATAGAACCTATTAAAGAGGGGATTGATGGAAATAAGCTTCTCATCATTCCGGATGGAACGTTGCATTATCTGCCCTTTGAAAGCCTGGTAACCGACCCACAAAAGAACCAGAACCCTATACGCTTTTATGAACTTCCCTATCTTATTCATGATTATACGGTCAGCTATATGACCTCGGCCAATTATTTTGAGCTGTATCATCAAGAGCAAACCGGCAAATCCGCACCATCTAAGGAGTTTCTCGCCTTTGCTCCTGTTTTCTCTGAAATATCAACAGCTGAAAAAAGAGATTTATATCCGGGATATAACCGGCCATTACCTTCTTTACCGCTCAGCAAACAAGAAGTGCACAAAGTGGAAGAATTAATGAGTTATTCCAGCGGCTTTTGGCCTTTTCGGGATAAAAAAGAAAGTACCATCTTTGTTAAAGAGGAAGCCACAGAAGAAAATTTTAAAAACCTTCCCCTTAAAGATTATCGTTATATACATTTAGCTACCCATGCTTATGTTTCTGAAGAAAACCCTCACCAGTCAGGTATTCTATTTAGTGTTAGCCCGGAAGAACCGAAAGGTGGCATATTACATGCTTCTGAGATCTATAACCTTTCACTAAATGCTGAACTTGTTACTTTGAGTGCCTGCAAGACGGGGGTGGGAGAAATGGCAAAAGGAGAAGGAATAATAAGTCTGAGCAGAGCATTTCAATATGCGGGTGCTAGAAATCTCCTTGTCTCATTATGGAATGTGAATGACCGAGCAACTTCTCGTCTTATGATCAAGTTCTATGAACAATATCAAAATGAAGAATCTATTTCTCTGGCATTACAACGAGGCAAAAAAGAGATCATAACAAAGAGACGATATGCTCATCCTAAATATTGGGCTCCCTTTATTTTTATTGGCCAATAAAAAAAGGCCCCATACTGTATCATGCGGCCTTCGAAATTTTAGTTAAAATACTACGTAGCCGTCGTACTATCATCATCGTCAGCTGTTGAGCCATCGTCCTGATCCGGCATTGCTAAAGCTAATTGCTCTTCGTTGAAATCAAACATAATGATCTCCTGATCTTTTTTGAAAATTAAATGCATTGCGCTCTCTTTATGAAGACGCATAAAAATATGATATAATTTGTCCCCAATGACAAACTTTTTAACTTATAACAACAAGCTTTTTACAAAAATCTGATACTGCTTATTACAACGGGATGCATATAAGACGGCTACTTATTATCGGGGGTATTGTACTGACAATAATTCCCTGTGCAGCTAGTGGGCAAAGCCTCCAGCTGGCAGACTCTCTCTATCAAGAAGGCAAACAGTACGACAAAAGGGGACAAGAAAAAAAGTCTGAATTCTACTACCGAGAAGCCTACCATATCTACAGCAATTTCCAAGATACTGCTTCTTTTTTAAAGGCAGGAAAAGAATATGCCAGCGCCATGATGTGGCTATCAAAACATGAGGAGGCCTTGGCACTTTATCGGAAACTGCTCGATATCAATCATCCTGCCAACGATGCCTATAACCGGGGCGATATCTATAATAGTATGGGCTTATCTAATAAAAGGATTGGAAAATTAAATCAAGCCCTCGATTACTATAATAAATCACTTGAATTAGCGAAACAGTCAGAAGATGCCTTTCTCATTGGGGTTGTATACAGTAATCTGGGGTTGGTTTATAAAACAAAAGGAAATTATACCAAGGCCATGGACTTTTACAAGAAGTCACTGCCTTATTTTAAGCGCATAGATCGCTCAAAAAATGTGGCTATTACCCTTGGCAATATTGGAAATATTTACAAAGACTTAGCCCTTTATGAGCAGGCCCTGGAGTTCTTTAACCGGAGCCTGAAGATAATCCAACAAATAGGGGACGTCCGGCAGTTGGCAAATTCATATAGCCTTATAGGAAGTATACAACGGAAACGTGGCAACTATGACCAGGCACTGGTTTCTTTTAAAAAAAGCCTAGAATTCAGCCAAAAAGCAGGAACTCCGGGACAGATCTCCAGCGCCCTAAACAACATAGGCTTACTTTATAAACAGTTGGGAGAGTTTGAAAAAGCACTCAGCTATTATCAACAAAGTCTTGCTATTGCCCAAAAAACGGCTGGTCCTTTACAAATTGCAAGCAGAGTTAATAATCTTGGACAACTGCTTTGGCAGCAGGGTAAACATCAGCAGGCAAGCGACTATTTTACTAGAGCTTACAAGCTTCGTAAGAAGGGAGGAAACCCTCATGCTATTTACAGTTCCCTCATTACGATGTGGAAGAACAGCTTCCAAATAAATGATTTTGAGACAGCAAAACACTTTGCCAACCAGCTTAAAACAATAGGGGATTCGACCGACAGCTACAAAATGCTACTCAAATCTTCTGAGTTATTGGGGCGAATAGAACAAAAAAAAGGGAACGTACAGTCAGCCCTTACCCATTTTAAAAAAGCATATGCCTACAGCGAGTTTCTGCCTTCAAGTAAGCAACTGAGTGCTGCCAAAAACCTAGGTCGTCTTTATCACAAGCTGAACTCTGACAGTGCTATAACCTATGGTAAAAAAGCTATTACACTCATTGAAAAACATCGTTCAAATGCCGGTGCTGTCTCAGAACTTAAGTCGGGATACTTTGGGCAACACTCCGGTTTCTATACCGAAGTAGCCTCCTGGATTCTAACCTATTCACAAGATCCGGAAGAAGCGTACCAACTGGTAGAGCAAGCCAAGGCTCGATCATTGAGTGATCAACTGGTGCACGCTTCAGAAAACATTGACAGCCAGTTACCAAAAGAGGTACGTATTAAACGCAGAAAAAAACGTCGTCACATTGAAGAGCTCTATTCAACGTTAGAACAAACGGTAGACAAAGAAGAACAAGCTAATATTGAACAAAAAATTCATTCAGCAGAACTTAACTATGCGGCTTACGAAAATAAATTACATGAGGAGTATCCTGAATTGAAAGCCCTGCGATCTCCGGAACCCATTTCGTTGCGTCGTGCCCAGACACTGACTGATGAACAAACGGCGGTACTTGAATATGCACTTGCCGGCAATCAGCTTATTGCCTTTTTAATCAGTTCAGATAATGTTCATGTAGAACAGGTGTCCTTATCCGGAAGCCGACCATTAGACGAGCAGCTCACTGACTTAGTAGCAGATTTTAAAGGCAGTATTTTATCAAATGCTCCCCGGGCCCAATTGCGAAACCAATCAACAAAACTGTACAACACCTTAATAAAACCTTTTGAGGATGAGCTTGAGCAGTTTTCAAACCTTGTTATTGTACCTGATGGCGCTCTGGCCTACCTTTCCTTTGAGGCTCTTTCACGTGGAAATCAGTATCTTATTGAAGATTTTAGCATTAAGTATGAACCTTCGCTAACCAGCCTAAGTCTGCTTGAAGATTCTGATAACCTTAAGCGACAAGACCTGTTGGCCGTTGCAGGGTCAAATATTTCCAATGAAAATGCAAATAACACAAGCTTCAGACAAAGCAACCTTTCTGCGCTGCCTTCAACCCTGATGGAAATTGATTCTATTGCAACACAATTTTCAGAAACGGCTATTCTTAAAGAAAATGAAGTTTCCGAAGAACGCTTCAAAAAGATGCTTCAGCAGGACCAGTATCGCTATATCCATATGGCGACGCACGGTATTATTGACGAAGATCGACCGAGCAGAAGCGGCCTGGCTTTATCCTCAGAAGGGGAACTAACCGCTTCCTCAAAAGAAGATGGAATGTTACGCAGTTCAGAAATATTTGGCCTTGATATTCAATCTGACATGGTGGTTTTAAGCGCCTGCAATACCGGCCTTGGAAAAGTAGTGAAAGGAGAGGGCATGCTGGGCATGCAGCGTTCGTTCTTCTATGCGGGTGCCTCAACGGTAGTGGTAAGTCTCTGGAATGTCTACGACCGCTCAACAGCTTCTTTTATGACTGAATTTTATAAAGCCCTTAAAAACACACCCTCGGATGAAGGCTGGACCGATAGCATGCTCCGCTGGATTGGTTGGAATGAATCTATCCCATTTGGCCATAAAGCGAAAGCTATGCGGAAAGCAAAGCTAAAGATGATTAAACACCCCTTGTTTAACCATCCGGTGTATTGGGCACCTTTTGTAGTAGTAGGTCGTTAGGCTGCGAAACCCAAGGTGATTAAAATAAGGGTCTGGGGCGAAAGCTTGGGAAATACGTTTTAGCACAACGACTAATGAGAAAGAGCAATCCCTGATTCCCGAATATATACAGAACAAAATCTAACTTTCCCAAGTACTTTTTTGGTTCGTTTTCTGTAACAAAAAAATTGACATCCCAATACAAAGATTGTCAGAAATATTCCCCTACTGGAACACCTCTGTAACTTGTGCCAACATGGAAAGGGAGTAACTCCGGACCCACCCCTTTCCTCTTCCTACCAGCAGAACAACACGCTTAATTATCATCCCCTGTAATCTCTATAAATTCCTGGTTATCTACTTTTGGGGCTTCGTCAGTGTTCGCAATTGTTACCGTAGAGCCATAAATGGTACGAACAATATTAGCAAGTTTTTCAAAGCGTATTTTATGCACCTCATCAGATGGTCGATGATAATCTTCATGAACTCCGGTAAAGAAGAAAGCAAAGGGTACTCCTTTGCGTCCAAAATGCCAATGGTCACTGCGTCGATAAAACTGGTTCGGATCTTGCAGATCATTATACCGGTCACTTAGCGCAATATTGGCAGTTCGCCTATTCCCAGCATGAATTAAGCTGTCAAGTTGCGAAGAGATAATATCGCCCCCGATAATATAGCTATAGTTTTCAACCCCCTCTTTTTTATGCTTTTTATCAATACGGCCAATCATATCGATATTAATATTGGCCACTGTCTGATCCATAGGAATTACCGGGTGATCGGAATAATATCGGGATCCCAACAGTCCTTTCTCTTCTGCCGATACATTTAGAAAAAGTATACTCCGCTTGGGCTTCACCCTGTCTTCTCCGGCCTTTGCAAAAGCCCGTGCCACATTAAGTAACCCTATGGTTCCACTTCCATCATCATCAGCCCCATTATAAATACGATCTCCGGTAGAATCAGCGGCCCCAACCCCAACATGGTCGTAATGTGACGTAAGTACGACTATCTCTTCTTTCAGTTCAGGATCAACACCTTCGTAAAAAGCTAATACATTTCTCGAAATAACTTCTTTTTCTGATGAATAAGGAATATGGTCAAGCTGATAATTCAATTCGCGGGGCTGAAAATCTGTAATGTTTTCAATAGTCTCTTGCCTATATGCTGCAAGCTCTGTTTCAGATTCCAGGCCAAGCACCTTCACAGCGACTGAAGGCTTTATAATATTATACCCTTTACTAAAACCGCCAGAAGACTCTTCATCCCGATAAGCAAGGCTCAGCCGGCCAACTTTTCCATAATTAGCTTGCATTTTCTGGGCTCTCTCCTCGAATTCTTCAGAGTTTGCTGCCGGAATAATGAGCATACCCTTTGCGTCTTGCCCCATAATCGTTTGAAAACGGGAACGACTATCAATGGCTGCATCTATCAGCGTGTCGCCATCCACTACATTCGGAATCTCTTCAAATACCATAACCCATTTGTCTTTCAACGTAATATCCTTGAGATGTTGAACACCAAAAGAATCATCGTTAACTCCAAATCCTGCAAACACAATATCTGCCTTCAGGGTATCTGTTCCTCCAAAACGACGAATAAAATGTGCTTTAGAATCTTTACCGGCAGTAGACCTGTCAACAAGCTCCTTTTGATTATTTTGGGTATTATAGAGATTAAAAACTACGCTATCGCTCTTTGCTTCTGCCAGTTTAAAGTTCTGGAAATAAGTATTGTTATCGCCCGCCGGTTCCAGCCCAATCTGTTGGTACTCTTCAGCAAGATAATCAGCTGCCTTTTTCTCTGCAGGGGTCCCCGCTTCGCGACCTTTCATTGAATCAGCAGCAAATATTGTTAAATGCTTTTTTAAATAGGATACAGATATTTCATCTTGGTATTCTATAAGTGCCTCACTACTGGTATTGGGCGCCTCTGTAGATGGGTTTTCTTCTATAGAGGATTGGGAGGCCGTGCAGCCAGAAAATAGGATAGCCAATACCAGGGATAGTACGATGGTTCTTGCATTCATAGTTAATTATTTGAAAATGAGATTAACTGGTTCCAATAATTTCGTCTACGGGCTTTAGGTCGAGATAAAAAGAAGTAGGATCATCATCAACATAGAGGTTGATCTGCCGTTCTTTTAACATCTCTAACACTGCAAGGAAGGTTACTACAATTTTCGCTCTTGTTTGCAACTCCATGCAAAAATCATAAAATGATGTGCGTCCCTTTTGTTGCAATCGCTCTAATACGTATTCAGTTTGATCCTCAATAGAGTGCTCGATTTTTTCAACATGATGGACCGCCTCCTGCCTTTTAATATCTGTTAGCACCTTTTTAAAAGCAGCCATCAAATCAAACATTGTTACATCCTGGAGGGCCTCACCGCTTGCTTGCTTCTCAACCTGATCGACTTCATGATAACCACGAAAGCGCTTTTTCTGTGCTTCCTCTTCAATATTTTCCATTTTGGAAGCCATCTCTTTATAGCGCTTATACTCCAATAGCTGTTGTACAAGCTCGTAACGTGGATCGTGCTCATCCAGCTCATCCCCACTTTCTTCCTGAGGCAGCATCATCTTCGCCTTGATCGACATAAGCATGCTTGCCATCAGTATAAATTCGCTGGCTACATCCAGATCCAGCTCCTCCATCAGGGTAATATATTCTAAAAACTGGTTGGTAATATAGGAGATAGGTATATCGTAGATATCGAGCTCATCTCTTTTGATAAAGAAAAGCAATAGATCCAGTGGACCTTCAAAATTTTTGAGTTGAACGCGATACATATAATAATTATCTAACTATAATGAGTTGTCGCAAATATAAGCTGTTATGCCCCAAAAAAGTAAATATTTCCCGCATTTACTATAAAAGTTTAATACTTATGATTATTAGCAACTAAATCTTTATACTCTGCTAACAAACTGGTAAAGATTTTATACATGGACTATTCTGACTTAGTAAATGCACTGCAAGAGAACGACACGAAAAAAGCGAATGAGCTCATTACAGCTCTTCGCCCTCGCCTTATTGCTTTTTTACGCATTCATATGAATGCTACACAAGCAGATGCTGAAGATTGTGCTCAAGATGCGCTCTTAAATTCTATTGAAATCATCAACGAAGACCGAATTGAAAAACCCGAACAGGTTGTTTCTTATATTCTTTCTACCTGTAGAAATACATACCTGAAGATGCAAAAGAAGAAACGTCCGGAAGCTGTTGAAGATATTTCCACAAGAAACCAACAAGACCCGCGTCAACTCCAGTCATTGCTGGATAAAGAACAGAAGAGGTTACTTAAGTTGTGTATGGAACAACTAAAGGAAAAATACCAGACATTCATGCAGTATTGGTTTGACCACCCCGATGCCCAGGCAAAAAAAGTAGCAAACCACTTTGATATCAGTGTGAGTAATACCTGGACTCGTAAACATCGTATCATTAAAAAGTTAAATGAGTGCTATACCAAAAAAAGCAAATTATAATGTAAGGATTTGACTTCCCGAGGGTCTTACCTAACAGACCCTTGACACTAAATTGCTTATAAAGCAATTCAAGCGCGAAATAAACCTTTTTTCATGAACAATATTTCAAGAGACATAGAACTGGAAAAGCAAATAGATGCCTATGTAAAAGGAAAGCTCACTGAAGAGCAGGTAGAAGCCTTATGGGAAAAACTTCTGTTGCGTCCAGACTATATTAAACTGTTAGAAACTGAATTAGGTGTACAATCGATTCTAGAAGAAACCTCTTCTGATGATGAGAGCTCAACGGAAGTAAATGACAAAGATACCATTTATTCCTTCAAGCAATCATGGAAGTGGATTGCTGCTGCAGCCTCAGTTGCAATTTTAGTGGTAGCTATTAATTTTTTGCAACAGGATACGAGTCAATCAATCCAAGAGATGGCTTTAAAGAATATAGATGTTTCTACAAATATTTCTTCTGCTCCTGTTCTGCGATCACAAAAAGCCACTATCGCTCCAGCCGATTCACTATTAAATCGAGGATTTCAAGCAACAATTTCCGGTAATGTAAAAGAAGCAATGCAATTCTATGAGAAAATTATCACCCAGTATCCTGATGAAACAGCTGCTGTAAAAGCTTATCTCAACAAGGGTATTATTCAATACAATTCCGGAGAATTTAAGTCTTCAATCAGTTCCTTTGTGGAAGTTGTCGAAAATGTAGAGGAAAATCCGGTTACCGAAGAGAAAGCATATTGGTATATGGGCAATGCCTATATCAATTTGGAGAAACTTTCAAAAGCGCGAGAAGCTATTCATACCGCTTATTCTATGGATGGGATCTATCGAAAACCGGCCTACCGTATCTTGCGAAAACTGGACCATGAGCTTGGCAATGTCGATTTCGATGATTTTGACCAGCAAATGAAAGAAGGATAAACTGGCTTCGATACTTTGCAAATAATGAGTTAATTTTGCCTGTTGGAATACGTCCTTAACTCATTAGGTTTACTATTTTGCAAAACCCTCTATTAGATGCTTCCGATAGCGACAGAGATTTTGAGCAAAACCTCCGCCCTACTCGTATAAGCGAGTTTATAGGACAAAAAAAGGTTGTTCGAAATCTTTCTGTATTTATACAAGCTGCCCAAAAACGAGACGAGGCACTAGACCATGTAATTCTCTCGGGACCTCCGGGACTTGGAAAAACTACTCTGGCCCATATCATCGCAAACGAGATGGGGGTTCAAATAAAGCCTACTACCGGTCCTGTACTTGAAAAGCCGGGCGATTTGGCAGGCATGCTTACTAATCTCGAAGAAGGAGATGTGCTTTTTATCGATGAGATCCACCGACTTAACCCGGTTGTAGAAGAGTACCTTTATTCCGCGATGGAAGACTACAAGCTAGATATTGTTATTGACTCGGGGCCGAATGCCCGAAGTATACAGATTGAACTAAACCGGTTTACACTAGTAGGGGCCACCACTCGCAAGGGACTGCTAACCGCACCGCTACGAGCTCGTTTTGGTATTGACATGAGACTGGATTATTATGACGTGGAGCTGTTACAACGTATTGCTCTACGTACAGCAGCAATTCTGAATATGGGTATTACTGACACCGGGGCCCACGAAATAGCGCGCCGTAGCCGAGGCACACCACGTATTGTAAACAAACTTCTTCGGCGTACTCGCGACTTTGCCCAAGTTGAAAATATGGACACCATCAACGATGCTATTGCCGATAAAGCTCTGAATGCTCTTGATGTAGATCAAAATGGTTTTGACGAAATGGATATCCGCATACTCAAAGCTATTATCGAAAATTATGATGGGGGGCCGGTAGGGCTGGGTACTCTTGGTGTTGCTGTTGGCGAAGACAAGGGGACTATTGAAGAGGTCTATGAACCCTACCTTATTAAAGAAGGATTCTTGCAACGTACTCCCAAAGGGCGTATTACTACCCGTAAAGCGTTTGAATATTTGGGTGTAACTCCTCCTGAAGAAGAAAATGAATAGCGTATTTAGCAGCGGCGTTGTGTTTTTATAAATCCAAACAACGCCATCATCCGGTTCTTATGAGTTATTAAAAGTGCTCTATTAATTCTAATGGCAATTTATCTGCAACATTAAAGAGTTTTTTGTAGCTTCAAGGGCTTTATAACTGACAACCTTTTCACGAATTTTGTATTAATAATGAAGAACCTCTTTACCTCTGAATCTGTCTCTGAGGGACATCCTGATAAAGTTGCTGATCAAATTTCTGACTCTATTCTTGATGCCATGCTTTCGCAGGATCCCGAATCTAGAGTAGCAGTAGAAACATTAGTAACAACCGGACTTGCAGTAATCTCCGGCGAAGTTACTACTGACGCTTATGTAGATGTACAAGAGATAGCCCGACAAGTCATACGCGACATTGGATATACGAAAAACTCATACCGGTTTGATTCGGAGTCTTGTGGTGTTTTAACCACAATCCACCAACAAAGTCCTGATATTGCTCAAGGAGTGGATGAAGGAGATGACAAGAAAATGGGTGCCGGTGATCAGGGAATGATGTTCGGCTATGCTACAACAGAAACCGATACCTATATGCCAATGAGCCTGCAGTATTCCCACGATCTGCTGCGCAAACTCGCTCACATTCGTAAAAACACGACCCTTCTACCATATCTGGCACCCGACAGTAAAAGCCAGGTTACGGTTGAATATGATGAAAATGGTGACCCCAAGCGTATTGATACCATCGTTATTTCTACGCAACATGATGAAGATGTTTCTCAACCCCAAATCAAACAGGACTTAAAGAAACATCTTATTCCAGAAGTAATTTCTGAAGAACTAATGGATCCAGAAACAATTCTGCATGTTAACCCTACAGGTAAATTTGTAATTGGCGGCCCACATGGCGACACCGGCCTTACAGGTCGTAAGATCATTGTTGATACCTACGGTGGACGAGGAGGTCACGGTGGAGGTGCTTTTTCCGGAAAAGATCCTTCTAAGGTAGACCGCAGTGCAGCATATGCATCACGGCATATCGCAAAAAATATTGTAGGTGCCGGTCTTGCTGATGAATGCTTGGTACAGCTGGCCTACGCTATTGGCATTGCAGAACCGGTTTCTGTGAATGTTGATACCTATGGTACGGGCAAAGTTGAAGATATTAAATTGGCTGATGCCATTAAGAAAACATTTGACCTAACCCCAAGTGGCATCATAAGTAGATTTGATTTGCTGCGTCCCATTTATTCAAAAACAGCAGCATACGGGCACTTTGGACGCGAAGAGTTTCCGTGGGAAAAGCTGGATTATACCGACAAGATCCAAAATGCTCTTTAATCCTTTTCAGACAATAAAAAAGGAGTCATCTCCAAACGGGATGACTCCTTTTCTTTTTTAAGACTAAAATCTTGTTAGCCGTCCAATAACTCTTTGACAGTATCTTTCGCTTCATCCATCAGCCCTTGTTTAATTGCTTCTTTAGTAGCTTCTTCAAGAATCGGTTTAAGAATCTGTTCCACGACCTGCTCCATTGTATCATTTCCTTCTTTTCCGATGCCTTCAATTTCAATTTTAGAAAAAGCACCCTGAACTGATTTTTCTTCACCTATATCTGTTGTTAATGTTAACCGGCCATCTTCTATCAAAAGGTGATCAACAATTACGTTTGTATCTGAAGAGGAGTCCCCTCCCAACTCATCACTTAACGCATTGAGATTACTACCGATTACCTTTTGTTCAAAATAAAGTTCTGGGTTTTCAATACGAATTTCTTTAACCCTCACCGTTTCTGAAAAAAGCGAATAAGGGTCAATTTCCAACGTTATTTGCTGCAACTTAACAGCAGGGTTTTCACTAAATCCCTCTGGATTATGAATGGTAATACCCTTGATTGAACCCTTCCCATTTAATATTGAAATGGTCACATCCTCTACCTCTACAGATGTATCTAACATTTCTGAGGTAGTACTTTCAATATTGG
The DNA here is from genome assembly GCF_005869845.1 of Fodinibius saliphilus. Taxonomy (NCBI): domain Bacteria; kingdom Pseudomonadati; phylum Balneolota; class Balneolia; order Balneolales; family Balneolaceae; genus Fodinibius; species Fodinibius saliphilus. The sequence continues at coordinate 360,158 of NZ_VAWF01000002.1, forward strand.
ACTTAACCATACTGTCAACACTGAGAGAAAGAATAACGGCCCCAATAGTTGCAGTAATTATTAAGCCAAAAAGAACTTGAAAAACTGGTTTCATAAAAACGGATTATTGAAAATTAAGGTAATATTGTTTCATTTCTCTGCTCCCCAAATATAAGAGGGTTAGACCAAAGTATTGAAAAATAAAAAGGGCATAGAATTAAGATTTAATTCTATGCCCTTACTGCTGTAAAAAACTATCAGTTAGTTTCCAGAACTTCCATCAATCGTTTGGCCGAAAAAGACCGCATTCATAAATAGTTTATTAGTGCCATACCAAAAGGCACGAAAGTTAGGGTTATCGGTCATTGAAATAACGCGACCGCTTCCTACATCACTGACAATAATAGCAGCTGTTCCGGATAGATTTTCTAAGTTCTCTTCCGAAATATATCCACTGGCCAACGGATTTTCGGTGTAATAGAGAGGCGTTGCATATGGGTTTTCTGCCTTTTCTAAGAACAAGGTGCTATTTCTAAATACCGTCAAATCATCATCGTTATAGCCATATCCCAAGGGATGTGTTAAATCTAACTTTGTATTAAAAATGCTACCTCCGATATACTGAGCACCGCGTGCTTTATCCATCTCTGCATACGGTTTGGGAGTCACATTCTTTCCTTCATCTTCCGACTCATCTTCTTTAGCAAATTCAATATTTGCCAACTCATTTCTCTTGGCCCAATTATTAGCATACTTAGTGGTAATGAGTGTTCCACCATTTTGTATCCATTGTTTTATTTGGCTAACAGCTTGCTTAGATATGTTCCCATATCCACCATTAACCATAACAATAACATTATACCGGCTGAGATCTGCGAAGTTAAGACGGTCCGGGGGGAAAAGGGTGGGAGTCATATCATAACGCTGATCCAGCAGATGCCAGACTTCACCCACTTCATATGAACTTGCCCCTTCTCCGGCTAGTACTGCCACTTCGGGTTGTTCCAGATCTTCAAAAGAACCACTGCCGAGATCAATACCGCGGGGGGTGAGCCCACTGTCAACGGCATATACGGTCAATCCATCTTTATTCGCAGCTTTTTTCATCAGAGCATGGATTTCTGAACTATCCAAATATTGCGGGCCTACCGGCACCAGCACGGTTCCATAGTCAAACTTTTGGGTACCATTAGCAGTAATAGCAGTAAACGGCTTGGATGCTACCTTCGTACGCACTCCTGCTTCCTGCAGGCGATTTAAAGCCCTGGGCGCATAATACTCATCCCATTCAAACACATAAGAATACTCACTTCTATCACCTACTATTTGCCCTTCCGGAAACTCCGGAAGTCCCTCTACTTTCTTACCAAGAAAATTATCACTGTAATCACGGCCCTCAAGTTCGGCAAATGGCAAATTAAAAGCATAGGGCATCGTCCATGTAGAAACATCATAAAATAGACTATCAGAAAATGAAGTACGGCGTTCAAATAGTGCCTTCACAAATCTATACTGTTTCTGATCCGAAGGAATAACAAAAGAAGAGTTTGCCTCAAATGACTCTCCATCTGTTTTAATATTCTTTGCTAACCTATAAAGCTCCACCTTGTGTCGCTTTAGCATCTCTACGAAATGATGGGTCCGGGCATTATCATGGGGCGTTCCAAAAACGTATCCTTCAATGTCAGCATTTTCTCCCTTTCGCTTGGACTCCTGGAAGAAACTCCGCTGATAGTTCAAAATTTCCTGGCGTAAATTCTGAGCTGCTTCCAAGGTTGAAAGTGAAGTCAGGAATTGATTTTTAATAGTAAAAGGGAACTTCAATTCTCCATGCACACTCTCTTGGGCATGTCCCCGAGAACTGGCCTGCTCAAATAAGATACCGATCCCACCATTGACATCTGGGTAAGTGGAGCCTTTTCCATAGTAAAAGTCATCAAAACTTTCTTGTGAGTAATACAGTCGCTTCTCATTATCCAGCTGTTCGGCGTGATAATCAGCAATTGCTTTGGTTAAACTCTGATTTTGCTCCGGGGTAATAGGATGAGTCCGTGACTGTATTCCCGGCTGAAAAAAGAAGGTAGAGTTGGTCCCCATCTCGTGGTGATCAGTCAAAATATTGGGTTTCCACTTATGGAAGTTATCAATACGTCCTTGACTCTCGGGATGCTGTACCAACATCCAGTCGCGGTTTAGGTCAAACCAGTAGTGATTTGTACGCCCGCTTGGCCACCGTTGGTTTAGCTCCAAGCTATTAGGATCACTTACCAGATTTTTACTTTTGTGCGTATTCGCCCAGCTGGCAAACCGATTAAGTCCATCGGGGTTTAGACTTGGGTCTAATAATATTACACTGTTTTTAAGCTTTTGTTCAATCTCTTTGCCCTGGGCTGCTGCCAAATAATAAGCCACTAACAAAGAAGCATTTGAACCGCTTGATTCATCTCCGTGAATACTATATCCCCAATACATTACAATCGGCATATTTTCAGTATCCAATTGCTCCGAACGCCCAGGATCTGTGAGTGCTACATGGTTCTTTCTAATTTGTTCAATATTCTGGTGATTTGAAGCTGAAGTAATTGTCAAATAGATCAGAGGACGGTCTTCGTACGTTTTTGCAAATTTGTGCAGTGTAACACGGTCAGAAGCCTCAGCTACAGATCGCATATACTTTACAAGCTGGTCGTGGCGTACATGCCATTTCCCAGGTACTGTTCCTAGCACCTCTTCCGGAGTAGGTATTTCAGCATTATATGTTACATCCTGTGGTAAATAATAGTCCATGGAGGCTTCAGCCTCAGCAGGATTCTGTGCATACACACTTGTAGAAAGCAGTAGAGTGAAAAAGCCAAGCAAAAGCGTATAAAATCTCATAAGTCTGCTATTTTAAAATTTTGAACAAAAGTTAGTTTTCCCTTTAGTGTAAAGGTTATAAATGAAAAATGTTTTAAAAAATAAAAGGACACCGCCCGTTAAGACAATGCCCTTTTATTCTAAAAACTATTTTTTATTACTAAGCATACCTGAAGATAGCTGCGATTGAAGAATCATTTGGCATATCTTCTTTATCTAAGGCATAAACATTACCACTTTGGGTAAGAGTCTTAATAGCTGCCATATTAATCAGGTCGTGTTCACCGTTCTTGGGCTTAGGACTGTGATGTACAACATCGCGTTCAGTATCAAACCAGCCCCAGCTATGCTCACCGATTGGAACGAAGAGAGACTCCACTTTACCATAATAAGCAGCCTCAACAATTTTTGTAAGATTATCTGACTGTTTGTCGGATCCAGATAAATCCCCAAAGCGTTTGATATCATCATACATATCTTTCAAGAAATATGATTGAATTATCTCCCACCCCTCGTCCTTTATTTCCTCATTACTTTTAGGATCTGGATTACCAGAAATAGTCTCATCCATTATTCGGCTATAATGGTTTGCCTTTCGATATAGTGCCACAGCCTCATTGATACCTGTTAATACCAACGGATCGTTTCGCTTTCGCAATATAGAGGTAACTTCATTTTCAATGGTTTTTAAATAGTTTTCGACATAGTCTGTTTCTACCGATCCGTCTCCCCAGCCGTGGAACATGCTTTCGGACCCTCCACTGCCTGCTGATGTAATATTTTTCTCATATACATCATACTTTTTGAACTCTTCCATATTTTTGGGAGAGTCTTCCAACTCAATTTCCGTCACCTCAGCCCGAGAACACCGCAGCAATCGCACCTTCTTTTGACTCAGAGCCAATATGCAAAAGGAGCCTTCTAATGATATCATAGGTACCAATGGAGTAATAAGGAAATGGTCATCCACCATCACCCGTTCTTTAAAGCTGTGAGGTACCCGGTGATATTCGAAATCATCCTCGGTTATAAATAGGGCCAATCCTTTATCATTATGTTGCCAGAACATTGGTTTATCTAGCAGGTCTGTTGGTTCTTTGAGTACGTTTTTTATACGTTGCTCTTTTACTTTATGCTCCTTGAGCTGTTCTTTTGCCTCAGTTAATAAATTTTTTAATCGAATAGGATCCTGTTGCACTTCTTCGCCCATTTTGTGCGTAGGCAAATAGATAGAAATGCATATATCTTGTTCTTTTTCGGCAAGATTGAGGATGTCTTCACGAGTAATCATAGATACCTCCAACAATAATTAAATATTAACACCTTGCTGATTTGATAAAAACAGTTCTTCAGAAGTAAAGATTCACATTTATCTTAACTAAATTTTGAACATTTTTTTATCAGCTGCGATAGTATTATAACGAATAAGCCAGTACATATTACAATGTATTTAATGAGAAAAAAGGAAAATTTTTCAGCATATAAATAGATCCAAATTTAATTTTGCCTCCAATTTTATTATCGTTGTTTTCAACGTCGGCCAATTTAAAAAATATTCAATATGGAGGACTCTCAAAACAATCCTGTTCAAGAAAAGAAACTAGAGATTAAGCCGTGGGATGGAATAAAGCAAAGCCTGGGACCGGGCTTGCTTATGGCTGCAGCTGCAATTGGTGTGTCTCATCTAGTGCAATCTACGCGGGCAGGGGCTTCATACGGTTTTGCCCTCATTTGGGCCGTAGTATTAGCGAATATTTTTAAGTATCCTTTTCTTGAGTACGGTCCCCGCTATGCCATTGCCACCGGCGAAAGTATGATTGAAGGCTATAAACGACTGGGAAACTGGGCAATTGGCATTTTTGTAGCCTTTACTATCGGGACAATGTTTGCTGTTCAAGCAGCTGTTACGATCGTAAGTGCCAGCCTTGCAGCTGAACTTACCGGCATAGCGCTAACTCCCGTACTCTGGAGCGCTATCTTACTGGCAATCTGTATTCTACTTCTTATGTCAGGGCAATATTCGGCACTTGATGGTGCAATAAAATTAATTATGATTGTACTTGCCCTTTCTACTGTTGTTGCGGTAGGTGCTGCCTTGTTTCAGGGGGGACAGCAACAAGTAGCCGATTACTACCCAAGTATATGGGATATAGCCGGAGTCTCTTTCCTTATTGCCCTTATGGGGTGGATGCCTATTCCTATTGACGCCTCGGCCTGGCATTCACTATGGACCCTGGAACGCGAAAAGCAAACCCAGTACCGGCCCAAACTAAAAGAATCCCTGCTTGATTTTAATATAGGATATATAGGAGCAGCTGTACTGGCATTGGGCTTCCTACTACTGGGCGCTCTCGTGATGTATGGCAGCGGCGAAGAATACGCCAGCAGTGGAGCCGTCTTTGCTGGCCAACTCATTGGACTCTATACCGAAAGCCTCGGAAATTGGGCATATACCGTCATTATTATTGCTGCCTTCACTACCATGTTTAGCACTACACTAACTGTTACCGATGCCTATCCCCGCGTAAGTCGGCGCATGCTGGAAGTACTTATGCCCCAAACTTTTGATGAAAAAGATAACCTTAGGCTATATCGACTCTTACTAATTATCATATCAGCTCTTTCTCTGGGTGTGCTGTATTTTCTGGGCGACTCCTTTACTTTGATGGTAGATTTGGCAACCACGCTTTCGTTCTTAACCGCCCCCGTACTGGCATACCTTAACTACCGTTTAGTAACAGCTGAACATATGCCAGCTGACTGCAAACCCAAACCATGGCTCAAGTGGTTAAGTTGGAGTGGCATTATTTTCCTCACCGGCTTTGCTCTGCTTTATATTTATTGGATTATACGCTTTGGATAAAAAAACATACATAGCATTTCTTCGCGGTATCAACGTTGGCGGGCATCGACCACTGAAAATGGAAGACCTGCGACAGATGTTTTTGCTGTTGGGATTTAAAAAGGTTGAGACCTATATACAAAGTGGTAATGTGCTCTTCGATGTTTCAGATTCTCATCAAACCGATCAACTTGGCCATCTCATACAAGAGCAAATTAAAGAATCATTTGGCTATGAGGTACCGGTTATTATTAGATCCTTTTCTACACTGAAAAAAATTCGAGCCGATTTTCCTTTTGATATTAAAGAAGACTGGAAAGGATATATCACATTTCTTGCCCAAAAACCTGATGATGAGTCTAAAGATCAATTGGAGAGTCAGTCCAATGACGTTGAAACCTTTAAAGTGGTTGGTTCTGAGGTCTATAGCATTATAAATAAAAAAGCGGACCGAAAGCCGCAGTTTTCAAATCGATTTATGGAGAAACAACTGAGCGTTGCAGGAACCAACAGAAACCTGCGCACCATTAGTAAAGTTTTGAACTTAGTCTCATCTGAATAACGGTAGTTTGCTATGAATAGAATTGACCGGCTTACTGCAATTATCATATATCTGCAGGGACGAAAACGTGTAACAGTAGAAGAACTGGCCGAACGATATGATATCAGTAATCGTACGGTTTACCGCGATCTGCGTGCTCTGCAAGAAGCCGGAGTGCCTATTGGTTCGGAACAGGGAAGAGGTTATTTTATTGTTAAAGGGTATCACCTGCCCCCAGTAATGTTTAATAAACAAGAAGCTGCCGCTTTACTATCTGGAGAACGACTAATGCAAAAGTGGCGTGACACCCAGCTGGGTGAATCCTACACCTCTGCCCTGGATAAAATACGTTCGGTATTACGAAACCAAGAGAAAGAATACCTCGATACCCTGGACCAGCGTATCAAAACACTGCCATATCATGATAAAAAACCAACCAATACACACCACCGTGTCTTTAGCTTTTTACAAGATGCCCTTGTTAAAAAACAGGTTGTAAGCATTAATTACTACTCTCCCTATAAAGATCAAAACACGCGTCGCAATGTAGAACCGCTGGGTTTATTACTGCGAAGTAACCATTGGTACTTTGCTGCCTGGTGTCGGCTGCGTAAGGACTACCGTATGTTTCGTATTGACCGGATTAAGGAGTTTAAAAAAACCTCAAAAGAAATCCCCGACCCTTCACCCCATACACTAAAAGAGTTTTCGGAACAAAGTCTTCGAAAACAAGAAGACTTAGATGAAGTTAAAGTATTATTTAATAATAAGATGATACGCTATATGGGCGATCAAAAGTATTATCACGGGTGGACATCAGAAGTAACGGTAGAGGAGGGCGTCCTTATGACTTTCCTGATTTCATCAATGGAGTACTTTGCCCGCTGGCTGTTGGTATGGGGCAAAGGTGCTACCATTCAAGAGCCCAATAGTCTCAAAGAAAAGATCAAAAAATTGAGTAAAGGGCTGTATCAACACCATAATGCTAAATAAATAAGTTACTACTCCTTCCTGTTACAATTTATCTCTTCTTGTTCAGTCCAATAACTGCTGACTAGCATTTGTCACATGCCGACTTGCTGTCTAGTCTTAGTAGTAGAAAATAAAACTGCTAATATAAAACTATCACGAAACCATGGGTAATCAACTTCAAACAGTAAAAGGAACCCGATAAAAACCTATTGGAAACGGTGAAACTCAGAGTACTTTTGTAGTTTTAAATTCCCAAAAATTAACCATTCCAATAATGACGTTTCCCCCTTTAAAAAATATATCGGCATTGACATAGGGTTGTCATAACTGGCTATTATGTTCAAGGCAACAACTAATTATTTAAATTAAAATACAATCCTATACCAATGGAATTGATACCCTTATTTATCCAAGAACTTGAGCAAGAAGTAAAAGTTACCCGCCAGTTTCTGGAAGCTGTACCTGTTGACAAATTTGACTGGAAACCACATGATAAAAGCATGTCTATGCAACGACTGGCAATCCATATAGCAGAAATACCAGGTTGGATAGAAACTGCATTAACTACCCGAGTGCTGGACTTTGCAGAAGATGAATATGAACCTACTCCTGTTAAGGATACTAATGGATTGCTGTCCCTTCTCGAAGAATCTGTAGCAAAAGCAAATAAGGCACTGGAAAACGCAATTGAAGAAGACCTCTTACCAACATGGACCATGTGCAACGGTGACCAAGTACTCATAGAACTGCCCAAGCATGGCGTTATCCGACACTCTTTTAACCAGATAATTCACCACAGGGCCCAACTGGGTGTTTATTTCCGATTGCTGGATATTCCAGTTCCAAACAGTTATGGTCCCACAGCGAATAATCAAGAATTTTAATATTCTTTCTTGCAAGACTCTTCACTTTTCGTTCTCACAACTGGTTCAAGTCTGTGGTTTGGACCAGTTTTCTATCAACCATCCTCAAAACGGTACTCTTAATACTTCAGTATCAGAAAATAGTAATTCCCGTCACCTATCATCACGGAAATTAAACGGGCATGCTTGGTCAGCAGAGACACCCCGCCATGCAAACTAACTTTGTTTTTTATCTCTATGAGATTGCTTAAACTTTACTTTAGTACCGCAATTCTTCATACTATAAAACTATCAAAAGCTTTGGAGGGCCATTTTTTCTAAACCTGAAGTTTCCTAAATACACCTGCGTCATAGATTATTTAAACTAACAACCTTGTTATCCTGATCTTGTTTCAGGGCTTGAACATGGCATCGATGGTTGTTGTCTATTTCAAATTGAACGCCTGAACTGATAAGTTGATTTCCTTATGTACACGCCCAAACACTACAACCAAGACGACTGGGATGAACTCCAGCAATTTATTAAAACGTATAGCTTTGCAACCTTAGTAAGTATAGGCGATGTGTATCCCGTTGCTTCTCATATCCCTATTGAACTGGAAACTAATTTAGATGGTGATACCGTACTTTGGGGACATTTGGCGCGGGGCAACCGACAATGGAAAACATTTGAAAAGCATCATGATGTATTAGCAATATTTAAAGATCATGACAGCTATATCTCCTCCTCGTGGTATCAAGAACCGGAAGTGCCTACCTGGAATTACCGGGCTGTACATATTTATGGCGAATTAACGGAACTCACTGAGGATACCTTACGAGAATCGCTACGACGATTAATAGATAAATATGAACAAAACTCAGAATGTCCAGTTTCTATGGAATCATTGCCGGACAAGGTAGTGGAACCGCAGCTAAAAGGAATCTTTGGGTTTGAAATATCGATCGATATGATTGAGGCTTCATACAAGTTGAGTCAAAATAAAAGTGAAGAAGATCATAATAACATCATTAAAAAATTAATGGAAAGGGGGGACCACCAGAGTCGGGGAGTGGCAAAAGCTATGAAAAGGTCACAAAATGATTAATCTGAGTAAAAGCGCAAGAATCGGATTTTAACTTTGCATAATCTGCTTAATTTGATGTGAAATGGCAACAAGGTTTACAACAATGATCAATTATGAACGTGTGGGTAAGGCCATCAAATATATTAACGAACATGCCAACGAGCAGCCGAACCTGGATGATATAGCCGAAGCCATAAACCTAAGTCCCTATCACTTTCACAGAATGTTTAAAAAATGGGCTGGGATAACGCCAAAAAAATTCCTACAGTATATCAGTATAAATCATGCCAAAGAAATACTGCAAAATGATAAGACGATTGCAGAAGCTACTTTTCAGACCGGACTTTCAAGCAGCAGCCGCCTACACGACCTATTCGTAAAAATTGAAGGGATGACACCCGGTGAGTATAAAGAGGAGGGAAAGGCACTTAATATTCATTATCAGTTCGGAGAAAGCTTATTTGGTCCCACTTTAATAGCCTCCACCGGTAAAGGCATTTGCCATCTCAGTTTTGTTGATGATGAGGACCGTGCCTTAAAACAACTTGCAATGCGTTGGGCCAATGCACGCATCGGGGAGGCAAAGGATGAACACATTGAAAATTTGCAGCACGGATTAACGAGTCACCAAGGAAACCTCAACAAAGTAAAAGCTCATATCCGGGGCACTGATTTTCAACTGAAGGTCTGGGAGGCCCTCCTAAAAATCCCGGTGGGACAATTGGCCTCTTACTCTGATGTTGCCCGTGCCATCAATAAACCAAAAGCCTCACGCGCCGTTGGTACGGCCCTTGCTAACAACCCCGTGGCCTACCTAATACCCTGTCACCGGGTCATTCGCAAAGTTGGCAAGATAGGGCAATACCGATGGGGGAGTACCCGCAAGCAGGCCATTATCGGCTGGGAGTTGGCAGCAAGCCAACGCTCATAGTCCTATGCCAGGAGACCGTACATATATATCTAACCAGACATTATGCCAGCTCATCGGAAACCAACTTATACTTAGGATCTTCCCAGTAGTTAACATCAATAATGGCCGAAGCATTGTCGAGCATGTCTCGGCAGTCTGAGCTAAGGTGCTTTAAGTGCACTTTCTTACCCACCTTGGCATAGCGTTCTGTTACTTTATTAAGTGCTTCAATAGCTGAGTGATCCACAACCCGAGACTCTTCGAAATCGATAATCACTTCATCGGGATCATCCTCAATTTTAAACTTCTCCTGAAAGAGTCCTACCGATCCGAAAAATAATGGACCGTAAATTTCATAGTGCTTTATCCCGTCATCATCAATTCGTTTACGTGCCCGAATACGAAGAGCATTTTCCCAAGCAAACTTAAGAGCCGAAATCACGACTCCAATTAATACAGCAACAGCTAGGTTATGAAAGAAAATCGTAACCAGGGCCACAGTAATCATCACTATAAAATCAGTATGAGGCACATTCTTAAACATTCGTAGGCTGGCCCACTCAAATGTTCCGATGGCTACCATAAACATAAGGCCTACCAGCGCTGCCATGGGTACCTGCTCGATCAAAGAAGATCCCATTAACACAAATAATAATAATGCCACTGCTGCTACTACACCTGAAATACGGTTACGCCCACCGGAGCTCACATTAATAATACTCTGACCAATCATTGCACAACCGCCCATACCTCCAAAGAAGCCACAAACAGTGTTAGCAATGCCTTGAGCTACACTTTCTTTATTACCACGTCCCCGGGTTTCCGTCATCTCATCAACCACAGCTAGGGTTAACAAACTCTCAATAAGTCCCACCAGTGCCATAATTAACGAATAGGGAAAAACGATCATCAACGTTTCCAGGTTAAAGGGAATATCTGGGATATGGAAAGAAGGGAGACCACCTGAAATTGAAGCAATATCACCTACCGTTTTAGTAGGTATATCTAATGAAATAATAATACCGGAAACAACGAGGATTGCAGCTAAAGATGCCGGTACTGCCTTTGTTAATTTGGGCAGAAAGTGAATAATAGCCATTGTCAGTAACACAAATCCTAACATGATTATCAACGGCATACCGGTAATCCAATGCATCACACCACCAGCAGCCTCATACTGGAACTGCTTAAACTGCGCCATAAATATGACGGCAGCCAATCCATTTACAAAACCATACATTACTGCATGCGGTACCAGTCGAATAAATTTCCCCAGTCGTAATACCCCAATTAAAATTTGAATAGCTCCCATGAGTACTACTGCTGCAAACAAGTACTCAATACCATGACGCGCTACTAAACTTACCACTACTACGGCAATAGCACCGGTAGCTCCTGATATCATACCGGGCCGTCCACCTAAAACAGCTGTAATCAATCCAATTATAAATGCTGAGTATAACCCCACAAGCGGACTTACTTCAGCCATCAATGAGAACGCAACTGCTTCGGGTACCAGCGCCAGAGAAACAGTTAAGCCTGAAAGTACTTCATTCTTAAGGTTAAACTCTTTGTTTTTAAGTTGATCAATAAATACCATGTGCTGTACTAAAAGAAATAAAAATTAAAAATTACCTATTCTGATGTAGATCCTCCGCTCTTATAGAAAGGACTAGTTTTAACGAATTTTTTATCGCTAAGGGGTTAAAAAAGAGGTGGGATAAGAGGCGAGCAAAGATATGGATTATTCTAAGCAAAGACTACTTAGAATTACATTAAATTTCTCTCTTGGTTTCTTATATACAATATTTTGCATATATGCCGCAAAATATTTCAGCATGGAATGTACAATGTTAAAAAATCACTTTTTGCACTAAGCAAACAGAAACAGCCACTCAACCCCAAGAGTACCATATATTCATTCTTCTGCAATGCTATTGTTAGTATACTCTGCGATGCAAACTCCCAAGCTGAATTACTTTACGGAAATCCTTTTTTATTACATTTTAATTTTAATAAAAAAACTTGTTCCCGTATTACCAATAGAAAAACTGATAAAATAGCTTCAAAACTGCATCAAAAGGGAAAAATAGATCAAAAATAACCTATTCCACATGAATAAAATTCAATAGTTGCTTAGTACACGGTGATCACCTAATCATCAAAACAGTTTGCCCTGATCTCCATTACCATTAACATCTGGCAGATCCAGCTCTGTATTCAGTTCCTTATTGAGTTCATTAATAAAATGGGCTGCTAACTCTGGCGATTTCTTCTCTTTATTCTGATGCACAAAGAAGTAAATATTTTCCAGACCCTGTTCATACCAGATTTTGAGACGCTCTACCCACTCATCCAAACGAGGCACATCGGTAGGATGGTTTGCACCTACATACCGGATAAAAGCTTCGTTACTGGTAAGTCGCATGTGCAGCAAGTCGCGACGCCCAGCGGTATCGGTGATTACATTAGCTACATTGTTTTCCTCAAAAAGGGCATATAATTCATCAGCTATACTTTTATCATCAAACCAATCGGGGTGCCGAAACTCTACGGCCAACGGTATTCCCTCCGGCCAGTACTCCACAAAGTTTTGTACGCGATCAAAGAATTTTGGCTTAAAATTACCGCGTAACTGCAAGAAAACAGTTCCCAGCTTCTTCTTAAAATGCACAATGCTATCAATAAAATCATCCGTGCGCTTTTCAATGCCATTGAGCCACTTAAGATGACTGATATAACGATTTACCTTAGGAAAGAATTTGAAATTGCCCGGTACCCTGTCATGCCATTTCTTAACCTGATCTTCATCAAAGATGTTATAAAAAGTGGCGTTAAGCTCTACACAATTAAACTGCCTGCTGTAATAGGTCAGCTCATCACTGGTTCCTTTGGGATAAAAGCCCTTTAAATCTTTCCGATTCCACTTGGCACATCCCACATAAATATCAGGATCTGCTGAATTGCCGTTTTCATTGAGAACGATCTTTGTTTCAGGATGATCTTTTGGGAGTGCAAAATCAATTTGTCCCGGGTCGTCAACGGTACCAAATTTCATGATAATATGTTTTTAATTTCACAATTTCCTGTAAATGCAGTTCGTAAGAACCGGTTCGATGATCGTTTATTAAAGCACTGGAAATTACTGGACTTATCTGCTTCCATAACCATTGCTCATTGATGGTTTTGCCTCACTTGACTATCCATTCCTATTTATGTAACAAGCCTATGATAAAAAACCACTCTGAGCCATTTGTAGTACTTTTGACAAAAAGTCTAAGTGGTTAATTTTGGATGTTGGTAGGTAGCAGCAATGCCCAGTATTCCTGCTATAAACAGAATCCCCGGTGCTAAAAAAGGATAAGATCCAGTCATCGCCGGCCAGATAGCCTCCGTCCAAGTCATTGATGGATTAATTTCCAAGGTAAACATAAAGTTTCCTGAAAAATGATAGTACATACCCAAGAAAGACACCAGGCATATACCTCCCATGACCCATCGCAGGGTCTTAAGTGAATTTTCAGATGCACTCTTCCATACCCATCCGACTATCACTAAACCAACAAAAGATGCCAGAAAGGGAGTCCATTGCTTGCTTTCTTCAGTATGACCAAGCAAGATAAGCTCAAAAGCTGTCCCTATAAAAATAGCAGCGACTATAAGCAGTAAAAACTGCCGTAGTCGCTGTAATGTATATTCTGCTGACATCTATTCTTCAGCTTTTACATACTTTTTCGCTGTCTTCATTTGCTCTTCATTGAGATGTGAAGAGAGAGCCTCAAAAAATGCTTCATTTGTTTCAAACGAACGTCCTTCAATAAGCTCATTAGCTACCTTTTCATCTACGCCGGGAATCTGCTGCAATGTTGCGGCATCGCTGTCATTGCGATGATAAGGCACAAAGATATATTCTTCATAAGCAGCCACTTGTTCTTCATCAACATATTTTCCAATCTCTTTACGGAACTGACGAATACTTACATAGGGGCGATATTCTTCAAACTCGTGTACCATTTTGTCACCCACGTCAGGAATTTTTCGAAATGCTTCTTCAGATGCAGTATTGATATTCAACTTTGCCTCAGTAGAGGTAGTATCTGCAACCTGTTCCTTAGCAATTTCCTCACTCTCTTTTTCCTTTTTCTTCTCTGTATTTCCACCACATGCAACAATAGTTCCCAGTAGCAATACTATTAACCCACTTTTAAAATAATCAGTCGCATTATTCATGTTATCCTTCGCCCTTTTAATTATATAGATTCAGTTTAAATAGCTGAAGATACAGTTTTCTGATCCAACTGCAACCCCTAGCTGTTATTTCTTAACATTTTATAAAGATATGGTAACATATTCGTAGCAGCAGTAAGGTAGCTTCAATCTATAAGATATCTTAGAAGCTCTTCTGCTATTTAGTTCCTACTTCCTTAATAACTTTGGAATTCCATGGGCAAAACCGTCCTACGTTATCAACCCAATAGTCAATTTCCTTTTCAACATAACTGGGCCTACCATCGCACACCTCCATTGAAACTTCTACCAAATTCCATTTATCCGGAACAAAATGCCAACTCCATCCATTATTCTGCTCTGTGCCACGTGCAATTTCACCATTTATCATTAGTCCACGTTCTTCTTTAGGGCGGGCCAGCTGTTCACGAGCTTTTTTTATTACTTCTTGGTCCGAGGTCCTGGCAAAAAAATGTTCATCACCGGTAGTTTTGAACTCAAAATAGACCTGTTCTCCATCTCCGGATTCTGTTAAGCTACTGCATGAACACAACATTAAAAAGCAGGTTAAAGCAACTATATATTGACTAACTTTTACCATAAAGTTATCTATTTTCAATCCTAGTTCACTTTTCTACTATGATTAGAGCCTCATTCGCTTTGAGTTGTTTCAACAACTGGAAATATAATTTTTTGCTTATCAACATATGTAAATGAAGCGAGATCAATCTTTCTATACATTAGGAAAAACTGAAATAACCAGTTGTAAAATATTTTTCCTATGCACTTTATTAAAAATCTGGAGTGGCGTTATGCTATAAAACTTTTCTATCCCAACAAAAAGGTTTCTGAAACTCATCTCAATCTAATAAAAGAAACAATACAGCTTTCAGCCTCATCCTATGGTCTCCAACTTTATAAGGCCTTTATTATTGCAAATCCCGATATCAGGGCAAAACTAAAGTCGGCTTCCTGGGGTCCACAACAAATTACAGATGCCTCTCTTATAATCGTATTCTGTAGCTATACCGACGTACATCGCAAGCACATTGATGATTTTCTAACTTTAAAATCAAATACCCAAGATATTCCATTATCCGAACTGGAAGGTTATGGGGACTTTATGGAAGCCAAAATTAATGAAAAATCAGAGCAGGAGCTTAAACACTGGACGGCCAAACAAACCTATTTAGCCTTTGGGACACCAAAACCGCCTTCAGGTTTTTCGTGTTTTTGATAATAAAAAAAACCACCAGTGGACAAAGGTTTATCCCAAGGCGTTTGGTTATCGTATTTCCAAAGAAATACTAGAAAAAACTATAGATGATATTGACTACTACTTGGCCTACTATCAAGATAAACCGATAGGTACCGCTATGGCTATGGTACACCATACAGGAAAAGTGGCCGGTATTCACGGGGTGGGTATTATACCGGACGTACGCAGACAAGGTCTTTCCAATGAGTTGGTGCGTATTGTGTTAAACGGGGCTATCGAGGATGGAGCCGATTATGCGACCCTGCAGGCCTCCACCATGGGAAAAGGACTATATGAACAGCTTGGCTTTGCCGACCAGTTTATGATCTATAATTACGTTCTTTGATAGTTAGTTTGCAGAAAACCACTTTGGGCAAAATCTTACAGTAATTTAAGAACAAGCGTGTTTAAAAGCATTTCAAAGAAAAACACGATCATTACAAATGATAGCTTAGAAAAACGAAACTGATCATTGTCGTTAATGGCATTTTACCAAGAAAATATGGAGCCTTTTGTAAAACTATCTCCATCTCGTCATTCTGTCCACCGCCCGGCGGATCAGAATCTCATACGCAGTAGTTTGCTCAGGCGTAATAATAATTAAAAAGCCTCTTTCTGTTTCCAGAAAGAGGCTTGGCAATCAGAAAATGTGAAAATTTACTTTTCTTTACCAGTTGTGGAGGTATTCTCCTTAACCTTTTTTAGGATATCACCTTTTACAGACACATCTACTACATCATAGCCCAATTTCTTCAGCTTTGGGCGATGGGTTTTTGCATCCCCAACCACCAAGATATACATCTTGCCGGTGTCAATATGCTTTTTTGCCAGCTTATTGATCTCTTTTTTGGTAATAGAATCTATAATTTCGCGCTGTTTATCGACAAATGATTTATCAAGGTCATAGTGGACAATCTCCTGCAGAAATCCTGCCTTTTGCCAAGGAGTTTCATAACTGCGAGCATCGCGCTGACCAATAGAGTTACGCATGAAGTTAAGCTCTTCATCCGTAATTCCGTTCTCACGGAAATCATCCATCTCCTTCATAAACTCATGCACTGCACTATCAGTCGCAGCAGCTTTAACACCGGCTTGGGCTGTAAAAGGACCGGGAATATCACCAGAACTGAATCCGGTTCGTGCACCGTAAGTCCAGCCTTTATCTTCACGCAGATTTAAATTTATTCGACTGTTAAACGCACCACCCAGGTTATAATTCATCAGCGTTGATTTGAAGTATTCACCTGTTGCATCGTATGGCATATCTGTCATATGTCCGATACGAATCTGCGACTGTGGGGCATTCGCTTTATCAACAAGATAAACCTTGGTATTTTCACCAGAACTGGGTTCCGGCAGTTCAGGCATTTTAACCCCTTTGTTCTCCCAGTTTTTCAAGAACTCCAGCTCAGCCAATATTTCACCCTTTTTAACATCCCCAACAACAACCAGCTCTGAGAGATCCGGCGCATAATACTTCTGATAGAACGACTCTACATCATCCAAGGTAATGCGCTGTACTGTTTCCTCAATACCACTAGAGGGTACCGAATAGATATGCTTATCACCATATAGCAGGCGACTATATACCTGGCTGGCAATAGAAGCAGGATCTTTATATGAAGATTGAATACTTTCAATCTGTTGTTTTTTTACACGTGCGAAATCAGTAGAGTCAAAGGCCGGACGATAAAGAATCTCTTCTACCAACTCCAAGGTAGGCTTAAGGTTCTTTTTCAATGTACGTACATTGAGGTTGGTACTACTCTTCGAAGCATATACATTTACCGAACTTCCCAATTTGCGAAGCTCTTCCTGTATCTCTTCTGCACTATAATTCTCGGTAGATTCATTCAGCATAGAGGCCGTTAACGAAGCCAACCCTGCTTTGGTAGAATGATTCATATCTAGCCGGTGTCCACCGTTGATAGTGAGCTGGAGATTCACCACCGGAATTTCATTATATGACGTTCCGATAACCTTAATTCCATTGTCCATCTCTTTTTCCCAGAAGTCGGGTACACTTACCAGTGGGGCAGGACCGGCCTTTGGTTTTTTACTACGATCAAAACTATCTCCTGTAGGTCGTAAATATTCCAGTCCGGAATAATCTGTGGTAGGATAGGGATTTTCGCCCTCTTTCTTTGGCGTATAGTTATCAGCCTTTGCCGGCTTGGTTTTTTCATTAGGTAACACGCTTTGAATTACCGCAGGTTTCCCTTTGATATACTTTTTGTAGACGCGCATAATATCGGCTTTGGTAACCGAGCGATAGCGTTCCAGATCTTTTTTGATATAATCCGGATTATCTGCAAAAGTCTCATAACTAGCTAATTGAGATACTTTTCCACTTACACTGGCTAAACCATTAATGAAGTCTGACTCATATGAAGCCTTAATTTTCTGTAAATCTTCATCAGAAACACCATCTTTTTCAAAGTCTATGAGGATTTGGCGCATCTCTGATTCAAAATCGGAGAGTGTTTGTCCGGGAAACGGAAGAACAAACATCGTAAACTCGCCGGCCAGCTCACTCATAGAACTGAACGTTGAAGCCTGTATCGCTTTTCGAGGTTTCACAAACTTTTTATAAAAATAGGAGCTTTTCCCAGTTCCCAGAATTTGAGCTAAAAAGTCTAGCGCAGGCTCATCTTTGTGATATCGGGGGACTGTAGGAAAGGTGTATAATAATGCCGGAAATCGAATATTATCATCCACATATGACACATATCGATCTTTTTCAATACTTACCGGATCGAGCTTCATATCTTTAACTTCCGGTCCGCGCGGAATAACACCAAAGTATTTCTCTACTTTCTCAACAACCTCATCGGGATTAACATCGCCACCAATGGTCAGTGTAGCATTGTTAGGTCCGTAATAACGCAGAAAAAACTTCTTGAGGTCTGTTACATCTACCCGATCCAAATCTTTTAGCTTTCCGATGGTTAACCAAGAATAGGGGTGCCCATATGGATACAAAGATTCAGCATTGATTTCTCGCCATTGTCCATAAGCGCGGTTGTCGTAGTTCTGCTGCTTCTCATTTTTAACTGTGGCCCGCTGCACTTCGAACT
The DNA here is from genome assembly GCF_005869845.1 of Fodinibius saliphilus. Classification (NCBI taxonomy): domain Bacteria; kingdom Pseudomonadati; phylum Balneolota; class Balneolia; order Balneolales; family Balneolaceae; genus Fodinibius; species Fodinibius saliphilus. The sequence goes on from NZ_VAWF01000002.1 coordinate 378,750, forward strand.
TTTTCTGTGTTACTGCATTCAAAAAGAAACCCATACGGTCAGATTCCAACCAAAGCATTGCATCCAGCTGGTTAGAGGGTACAGTTTCAAAATAGTTGGTCCGGTCACGATTAGTAGTACCATTAAGGGTACCACCCGCTTCAGTAATAATCTTAAAATGTTCTTCGTCTTCTACGTTTTCAGAACCCTGGAACATCATATGCTCAAAGAAGTGAGCAAAGCCCGACTTTCCCAGTTCTTCTCGAGCAGATCCTACATGATAGGTTACATCTACATGAACAAGAGGGTCGGAGTGGTCTTCATGAATAATGAGAGTAAGACCATTATCCAATTCATACTTCTCGTAGGGAATGACAATTTCATCTCCCTTCTGTTCCACCTTTTCGATAAGTTTCGTCTGGGCAAAACCGATACTTTGTATCAGCAACAACCCGACTACCAGAAGTGCGCTATATTTTTTCATTTTAAAAGAGTTAATTGAAATTAGATTAATAGGAGAAAAGGATCGTTAATAAAAAGTGAACTCTCCATAAATAGTTTACTACGTAAATAGTAATAAAAAGTTATCTCAAATATGGAAATTTTTATTATTCCTAATCCTCTACAAATCATCTAAAGTATTTTACCAAATCTCCGGTAAATTGGTAGAACATATAAACTATTTCCGATTCCATCGCGTTGTCATTTTTTGTATTTTACGCTTAATTATTCTCTATGAAAAAGATTACCAAATACATACGCGAGCCCGTCAATAGTATTACCCATGGCGCCGGTGCTATATTAGCTATAGTGGGGCTTGCATTTTTACTGTATGAAGCTATCAAGAAGGGATCTGTTAGCCATATTATTGCTTTTTCTATGTTTGGATTGAGTATGGTTCTGCTCTATTCATCCAGTTCGTTGTATCATGCCTTACGGGTAAAAGAAAAAACCCTCGAACTGTTTCGAAAACTTGACCACAGCATGATTTATGTACTCATTGCCGGCACTTATACTCCTATTTGCCTGCTCGTTTTAGATGGCAGTTGGAAGTGGGGACTCTTTAGCACTATTTGGTGTTTGGCAGCTATTGGTATAATAAAAAAGTTCTTATGGATGAATGCTCCCCGCTGGCTTTCCACTGTTTTTTATTTGGCTATGGGATGGTTAGCTGTAATCATTTTTCCTACTCTCCTCGATAAACTGCCATTGGCATTTCTCATCTGGATTGGGCTTGGTGGCCTTGCATATACCTTGGGTGCTGTTATTTATGGAATTAAAAAACCCGATCCTATCCCAAATATTTTTGGGTTTCATGAAATTTGGCACCTCTTTGTAATGCTTGGTACTTTTTCACATTTCTGGGCCATTTACTGGTACCTTACTTAAAAAGTATTTTAAGTAAGAGTTTTTAGTCGTTACAATATTGCAGACTATCAAAACTTTAGTTACCTATGGAATAAAAGTTTGAAATTTATCCTTCATTCCATGAAAAGAATTATAATCTTCTTCTTTCTACTCTTTCTTGGATCCTTCTACCAAAACTGTATTGCCCAATTTTATCCTACACAGTACCGCCCTTCTCAACAAAACTGGCAATATCTCAATACCGAACACTTCAATATCATCTATGACCAAGCTAATGATTCTACAGCTTTAGCAACTGCTCAGCTCCTAGAAGATCAATATGCTTCTGTGCAGGAACTTGTGGGAGGAAAGCTTACCAATTTTCCCATTATTCTTAACAACTATAATGATCGATCTAACGGTTTTGTTACCCCTTTTAATTTTAGATCTGAAATTGAGCTTCCTCCTATTAAATCTAAAGCTATGAATCCCCGTACCGGGGGCTGGCTCCAAAACGTAGCTCCTCACGAGCTTGTACATGCCCTGCAGTTTAGTAACTTGGGTGATTGCAATATTCCACAATTTGTAAATATTTTTTCACCCGATCTGGCTCGTTCTTTTCATGGAGCTATCCCATCAGGTATAGTGGAGGGCATTGCCGTGCATCACGAATCTGAAGGAATTATAGAAAAAGGGGGACGAGGTAATTATCCATTTTTCACTAATCGTTTTAATGCCATGTTTAAAAGCGATCAGCGATGGTCGATGGGGCAACATGTTCACTTTTCAAGCAACACGCGTCCTTTTGACAGACATTACGTTGGAGGCTATGAGTTTACCTCTTGGTTGCAAAACAAATATGGAGATACAACCACCAAAGAAGCACTTGATTTTTATCTGGATTGGCCCTTCTTGGGCTATGGAGTAGCCCTTCGACATGCAACCGGAGATTGGCCCGGACAACTATATAATCAGTTTAAAAATGATCACGAAAGGGAACTTAAAAACTTCCATTCTTCCAATCAGCAACTTCAATATCTTAAAATTCCATTTAAAGGCAGAAAAATACGCCGGCCTAAATGGTTATCAAATTCTACACTCATTTTTTATGGCTCTTTCTATAACCAGCGTCCCGGCTTTTACTCTTATAACCTGAAAAACCAAGAATTAGAGCGGTTTATTACTACCAACACCGTAAGTGATTTTCATTATACATTATCAGCCGACCGCTCAAAAATGATCTACAGCTATTTTGAAGCCGATCCCCTCTACGACAGAACCTACAAAGCAGAGCTTGTTCAATACCATTTTGGAAGTAATCAAAAGAAACAGCTAACCAAAAAAGGTCGTTATTATGCACCTATTTTTGATGGGGATAAACTATTAGCTTTACAATCGGCACCAGCTACCTCTCGCTTAGTTGCTCTTCAACCACCTCCAGAAACGAACTCTCAACCTGAAGTTCTTATAACAGGAGAGAATTATCAGATCAAAGCAATTGCTAAAAATCCACAAACCAATTCTGTAGCCGTTACTGCCAATAAAAATGGCTTGCAAGCACTATGGATTTCTTCTCGAGACTCCCTTCAAAAACAGCTAGCCAAAAAACCTGATATAGCATTATATGGAGGCGCTATTTTTGACCCTCAGTGGCATCCGGAAGGAAAAAAAATATTATTTAGCAGTGATGCTTCCGGCAGCTTTCAACTCTATGAATATGATTTAAGTACTAATAATGTTGTTCAGATAACAAAAAACGGATTCAATGCATTTGAAGGCAGCTACAGCCCTAATGGCAATAGAATAGCTTTTATCAGACAGATAAAAAATGAACAGCTCCCTATTATATTAGATCGTTCAGATTTTGTAAACAAAACTGTTGATATCCAAGAACGAAAACCTTCATACTCAAATAAAGACGGAAGAATTCAGGAAATAGTATCAGATTCTATAATTACTGCATCTCTACAATGGGAAACTGGTAACTACTCATCGGGACTAAACTGGATAAAACCCAGAACTGTTTTACCGGTTTTTGAAGAAGTTTCGAATCAAGATGTCTACAAATGGGGACTTAGCCTCCATAGTACCAATACCTTATCTAACCAATCATATTCTGCGGAAGTAACATTTTCAGAAAATCGGTTCTGGTACGATTTAAGCTATCGTAACAAAGGTTTTTATCCCGGTTTTAGAACTCGCATTTATAGAGAACCAAGCTATAACTTTGCCCAACTTCAAAATAGTAATCAATCCATAACACTGCTTCGGGAAGAACGTGGAGGCTCCATAAGCGTACCCTTACCGGTTACTATAACCCAAAATACCTTTTTTACCAGTCTATTTATAGAACCGGAATTCCGGTATTCCCAATTAAAATTTACTGACCTTACCACTAATAGTTTCACAACTAATTTTAGCAATACAGCTATTGGAAATATATATGGCCAATTTAATTTCCGATTGCAGCAAAACATCAGGGATGTACAGCCCAATAGCGGTGCCCTTATTTACGCTGAAATAGAACACTATTTTGATTCAGGGGCTATTGATAAATTTGGTATACCGTCCAGGGAACCTACTGCACTACAGGGTGGACTTTTTACCTATCTTTCACCTCTAAAGAGGTGGAATCAATCACTACGATTGGGAATTAAAGGAATTACACAATCAGGATTAATCTATAATAACCAAGATATAGTTTCTGATGCATTCTCGGAACCGGTGTCTCCGACGAGTAATAATTTACTCAGTTTTAGCAGCCGGTATACCGTTCCGCTTCTTAATGCCGATGATGGTGGGTTTTTACTCCCCTTATACCTTAACAATATTTATTTAGTTGGTTTTACTGATACTATTGTAGATCCTTTGGCAGATAACTGGCAACAAGAAACGCGTACGGTTTTTGGCTTAGGATTACGTACACGTTTTAGAATATCTAATATGACCTTTGAACTGGGAGTCGGAGTTGGATATGAAGCTAGCAGAAATAGTACCCACTTTTTTATTGGCGATTTTTAAAAATACTAGGTGTTACTATCTTTATAGCTGTTCATATACTTATATTTTGTAACCCTTTTTTATGTCTTACTATAATTATATAACAACTTATTTCCTGGTTCTTGCAACTCTTTTCATTACCCTGGGCTGTCAACAAGAACAACCTGAAAAACCCGAGGAACCAGATCCAGTACGCAGAAAAAGCCCTATTGCTATTGCAAAAACCTTTCATCCCGAAACCAATACTTATATCAAAATTACATATGGCCAACCTTCAAAAAGAGGTCGTAATATCTTTGGGGATATTGTACCCTACAACGAGGTTTGGCGTAGCGGTGCTAATGAAGCTACAGAAATCACTACCACCAATGATATCAGAATTGGAGGAGAAAAATTACGGGCGGGTACGTATTCATTTTTTAGTATTCCCCGTAAAAATAAACCGTGGACCATTGTTATAAATAGCCAGCTGGGCCAATGGGGAGCATTTGACTACAATAAAACCTATGATGTACTACGTGTAGATGGTAAAGCCCGAACGAAAGATAAATCTACAGAAATATTCACACTCCAATTTACTGACATTGAAAATGATTCTACCAATATCGTTATGGAATGGGATTACACTATTGTAAAAATACCAGTTACATTTATTAATTCTGACCCTACCTCTTCAGAATGATTATTTAGGATTTTGAAAACCTATTTTTTCAAAAAATCACGCTACTTTTTGTAAGAGTTCATCGGGCACATCAATATCCATTCGTAGTAACATTGAAGCATGAGTTTTGCCCTGGGCATCCAGTTTTAGAGAGACTGTTCCCCCTCCGCCCAAACTTTCGTGCAGTACAAAGTTAAGAGCACCAATATTAGGAAGCTCATATCGTTTTACTTCCCCCTTACATATATGCTTCATATGTTCTTTCACCACATCAGCAGTGAGCTCCCTTTTAAGAAAAGAATAGAGATCCGGATGACGTGCTATTATCCCCACGTTACTTCCATCCCCTTTATCACCGCTTCGTCCATGTGCAATATCAATGAGCTTTACCTTGGCCATAACTGTTGGTCTAATTTTTTTTCTATTGTACTAAAAGATAGATTGATGTGAGAGTCCCCGCAAACAAAAATATTTTTAAAATGAATACTTCTTGATCTAACCTAATGAATTCAATTGGTCTTTTATAAAATCTCCAAAATTGATTGAGTTTAAAACGTGCACAAAATGAGGACCTCTGAATAAGAGAATGTTGGTAAATGATTGGGAGAGAGCAACAATTGGCTTTCTTTTTCTCGCTTAGGTTTGGTTTATTGTTTACCGTTGGCATAAGCATAATAATTGTAAGAAAATGATGTTTAAAAACGTCTGCTATCCAACGTTAAAACTGAAGTTACATCTATAAAAATATTACTAATGAGTAAGCCGAAACGAGTCGTCATTACGGGACTAGGAGCTTTATCACCGCTTGGAAATAATGTTGAAGATTTTTGGGAAAACCTTTGTAATGGTGTCAGTGGTGCCGACCGTATCACCAATTTTGATCCCTCTGAATTTCGCACCCATTTTGCATGTGAACTAAACAACTTTGATGTTTCTGAACATCTGGAGCATAATACCATTCGACGCTCCGATCCTTATAGCCAATATGCTTTAGTAGCAACTGACCAGGCTGTTGAAGATTCTGGGCTCGATTTTGATGAAATGGACCCTTTTGATACCGGTGTTATCTGGGGTAGTGGGCAGGGAGGTATGCATACCTTCGAAAACGAAGTTAAAAATTATGCTGAAAACGATTATTCACCTCGATTTAATCCATTTTTTGTGCCAAAACTTATCATCAACATGGCTCCGGGCATGATTTCGATGAAGTATGGGCTGATGGGCATTAATTATGCTACCGTATCGGCATGCGCTACTTCTAATACAGCAATAATGGATGCTCTTAACTATATTCGGTGGGGAAAAGCCAAGGTTATGATTACTGGTGGATCTGAAGCTGGTATTACCGAATCTTCTTTTGGAGGATTCTCTGCTATGCGTGCTATGTCACAACGTAATGATGATCCCAAGCATGCATCCCGGCCTTTTGATAAAGACCGCGACGGCTTTGTGATGGGAGAAGGGGCAGCAACGCTTATCCTTGAAGAATATGAGCATGCAAAAGCGCGTGGTGCGAAGATTTATGGAGAAGTTACCGGGGCAGCGATGACCGCCGATGCTTACCATATGACTGCCACACATCCAGAGGGTAGAGGCGCTAAAATGGCCATGAAAAGAGCCCTTGATGACAGTGAGCTAAATACCGAAGATGTTGACTACCTTAATACCCATGCAACATCAACACCGGTTGGTGATATCAGTGAAACCAAAGCTATTGCAAATGTTTTTGAAAATAACCTGGATAACTTACATATCAATGCTACAAAATCGATGACCGGACACCTGCTTGGTGCAGCTGGAGCTATCGAAGCAATTGCGAGTATTAAATCAATAAATGAAGGTATTATTCCGCCTACCATTAATACGGAAAATGTTGATGACAAAATTCCAGACGGAATTCAAATTGTTCTTAATGAAGCAATGGAAAAAGAAGTCAATGTTGCTATGAGTAACACCTTTGGTTTTGGAGGTCACAATGGCATTGTTGTGTTCAAAAAAGTCTGACTTTTTTGCTTTTCTGATTTTTGAAAGTCCGGTCTTTATGACCGGGCTTTTTTTATTTATGAAAAAAATCGACAAGTGAACTAACTAAAACTTTTTCATTAACTGCATCGAAAGGGTGTTTGGTTTTGGGCAAAACCATTAGCTGAGCATTGGGCATCTCTTGATAGACCTGTACAGTTTTATCAATATCGGCTGTAGTGTCCTTGTCACCCACATGCAACCTTACTGTGTGTTCAATCTTATTCCAATCTTCAGGCTTTATTGTTGGTTGACTCCCTAACCCCTCCAGCATCTGTTTAGTCTGCCGAACTACCCGCTGCCAACCATCGGGATGCCTTTTCTTCAAAATCTCTGCAAAATGAGGAACTTTTTCTTCTATCTTTTGCGGATATAGATAGCGACATTCTCGCCTTACAATTTCCTTATTCCACTGTAGCACAGTGCCAAGAGTAGCAATTTTGTTTATTCGCCCTGGATGGGTAAGTGCTAAAGACAGAGCCACATAACCGCCCATGCTGTATCCAAAAATGTTTGCTTCATTAATATTGTGTTCTTCCAAGTATCCCAACACATTTTCGGCAAAATAGGAGATTCGGAATGGACTGTCTGTTGCTCCTGATTCACCATGTCCTTCAAAATCCAGCTGATGAATTTCAAAATTATTCGCAAGAGCTGATTTGATACCATCAAATTGCTCTTTACTACCCAAAGCCCCATGTAATAATATGAGAGGTAACATAATATATTATTAACTAAACGATTAATTAAATTAATCCTCTTACATAAATTTTAATAGTATCTTCAAAGAAATTATATCCAGTTCTTGAGGAGATACATTTTTATGTATGGTCTCCACTTTACAAAGAGGAAATTAACCATATTTCTTTCTAAATCCTTAAGCCTCACTCTCCAGATAGTATTGCTATCACTGTTTACCCATTGTAACAGGAATCCAACTACCACGACCTTTTTTGACAGCTATAGACCTACAGTTTAGGTAATAGTTATATCTAATCAATGATACCCATTTCAACAACTGTCTCATCCATTTCAGAAACAATTTCCTGAACCTCTTCTGCAGTATCCGGATCTACGACAGCAATAAGTCCAATTCCCAGGTTAAAAGTAGAGCGCATATCGTCTTCAGGGACATTTCCAATATCCTGAATCAACTCAAAAAGTGCTGGACGATCCCAGGCATCCCAATCTATGTTGATGCCCAGCTGCTCAGGTACTACCCGTTTTGTGTTACCAATAATTCCACCGCCGGTTACATGAGAAAAGCCGTGTACACCATTAATATCTCGTAATTCTTTGATTAATGGTAAATACGATTTGTGTATGGCCAACAAGGCTTCACCAACCGTACCGTCAAGTTCATCTACTTTATCACTTACTTCATATTTCGAAAACAATACTTTACGGGCCAGAGAATAACCATTGGTATGCAAACCAGTACTGGGAAAGCCGAGAAGAACATCTCCTTGCTCAATATCCTTACCATTAATCACTTTTTCACGGTCAACCATACCCACAATGGTCCCTGCCAAGTCAAACTCACCCTCATTGTAGATATCGGGCATCTCTGCAGTTTCTCCACCGATAAGTGCTACTCCATTTTCTTTACAGGCTTTAGCAAAGCCTTTAACTACTTCGTAACCTACTTCCTGTTCCAGTTTTCCGGTAGAAAAATAATCCAGAAAAAAGAGAGGATCGGCACCACAAACAGCAATATCGTTTATGCAATGATTAACCAAATCTTGGCCGACAGTATCATATTTTTGAGCTTTAAAAGCTACAATTAGCTTAGTACCTACACCATCCACGCTACTAACAAAAACAGGATCATCATAGCTTCCTAAATCAGGACGAAAGAACCCCCCAAATCCACCGATATTACTTAGTACGGCATTACTGTGGGTTTCTTTTACTACATCTTTAATTGATTCTACCATTTCTTCACCGGCTTCAATATCAACACCGGCATCTTTATACGTAAATTCTTTTTTACTCATTAGTTCCAGTTTTTTCGCTTTTTCAAAGTTGTTATGTGTGCCAGGTGATGTTTCCCATGCCAAGCATAAAGGCCTATTAAACTTTTCAATACAAGTATACCTTGATCAGGATGAACAAGTTCTCGGTTAAGCTGGTTTTTATCCAGTGACTTAAGCAAATTAGTCCAACGCTGATGTATACCGCTAATCACCTTCAGTGAAGGTTCAATAGACGCAGAAGAATCAACGAGATCAGCCCATAAATCCTGATCGTAAGGTTTTACAGTTGGACAATCTTCAGTAAGAGTTAATTTAACTCGGCAGTATCCATTTAGGTGACTGTCAGCAAGATGATGGATTACCTGACGCAAAGTCCATCCATTTTCTCGATAAGGTGTCTTAAGTTGCTCATTTGTTAACCTTGAAACTTGTTTTTGTAATTGCATTGGTAATGCCTCAATCTCGTCAATCGAGCTGGCAATATCCCGGGGAGAGACAGGATCTTGGATCTGGTACCGACCAATCGGATATTTGAGATTTAGCATAATTTATTCTGAACGTTTCAGAGGTTCGCTTTTTAAACTGATATGAATATAGCCAACTTGGTTCTCGTTTTTAAGAATTATTTCTCCACATTATCCACCGGAAAACACTAAATACAATAAGATTATAATATTTGTAGTACATAGTAGTTACTGTGGATAAGTGGAAAACTTTTCCATACACAGTAATATAATATTGTTAACAGTTTTGTGGATTATTTTGTGGATAACTATCATATAAAAAACAATACTTTAGCGTTAATTATTTTTGGTTATCCACAATCCACAATAAAGTGAGTGTCAAGAAAAAAATGTTATCGACACAAAAATTTGATTGGATAACCTGTGGAAAACAAAATTAAGTTGTTGAAAGCTGTGGAGAAATTTTGTTGGTTTTGAATGTTCTATTTTGAGAAGAAGTTATACACATACTTATCCACATAGTTATTAACAGACTTAAATATGAAAATTGTTCTACAGCGGGTATCAAAAGCGAGTGTTACAGTCGACGATGTGCGAATCGGATCAATTTCAGATGGTTTGATGCTGCTTGTTGGTGTCCATGAAGATGACACTAAAGAAGAAATGGAGTGGCTGGCAGAAAAGATTTTAAAACTCCGTGTGTTTGATGACAAGGATGGTAAAATGAATCTGTCGGTACAAGATATTAATGGAGAGATTCTGGTAGTCCCACAGTTTACTTTATACGGTGATTATAAACAGGGAAACAGACCAAGTTACTTTGAGGCTGCTGGTCCTAAAAAGGCTAAACAGCTATATAAAGGAATACTTACCTATTTTAAGGAGAACTCATCTCTTAATATAGAAAGAGGTGAATTTGGTGCTTATATGGATGTTGAGCTTAACAACGATGGTCCGGTTACTTTGGTTATGAAAAGATAAAACTCAAACTACCAGGTGAGTTTTACGGTTTTAAATGAATATTTTAACTGCTATTATCTGTTCTAATGGCTGTACTTTTTCTATTTATAGATGGCGTTGGGCTGGGACCTGAAGGTTCATCTAATCCGTTTGTTGATGCAAATTACAAAGGTTTTACGGCTATGGCGGGTGGTCACAATTTTACGATCGATTCTCCACCGGTTAAAACTAATGATCATCTTTTTAAAGGTATTGATGCAAATCTTGGTGTTGAAGGTTTACCGCAAAGTGGAACAGGACAAACGGCTCTGTTTACCGGGGAAAATGCATCTCAAAAAATAGGCAAACATTTTGGGCCTTTTCCACATTCAGGGATCAAGACATTCTTAAAAGAAGAAAGTATTTTTCACAGGGCCCAGGAAAGGGGAAAACAATGCCAGTTTATGAATGCTTATCCGGATATTTTTTTTAAGAAAGCACGAGAAAGAGATAGATGGAGCTGTACCACCCTGATGACAAAAAGTGCTAATTTAGCGTTAAATAGCGTTGAAGAAGTTAAAGAGGGGAAGGCATTAACCGCTGAAATTACACAGCAAGCATGGCGTGATAAACTAGGAATAGATGTGCCTCATGTTTCTCCGGAATCTGCAGCAGATCGATTGTTGGAACAATCTAAAAAATATGATCTGTTATTACATGAATACTATCTGACAGACAAAGCAGGTCACAGTCAAGAGATGAAAAAAGCTCATAAATTTCTATCGGTTTATGATCGTTTTTTATGGCATCTAATTAATCATAAACCGAGGGAGCTAACGATTGTTCTGTCGAGCGATCACGGAAATGTAGAAGACCTTTCTATTAAAACACATACCCGAAATGAGGTTCCCCTTTTTGTATACGGGCCGGGAGCTAATTCTTTTGAAGAAGCAAAGAGTATTATGGATGTGACTCCGGGGATAGTAGAAATATTGATCTAAAGAGTTTTGGAGGGGAATATTTTATAAACTAACCATATAGTTAATGGTATAAGAATTTCCCATAAATTTAGGATAAATAAAAAAAGATCCCTGCAAAATACAGGGATCTTTAATTGGAGAAAAGGGTAGAAGGGAGGTTATTTTTCCAGAGACTCTTTAATTCTGTTAGAAATCTCTTCAATGGAACCCACCCCATTAATTCCTATAACTACGCTCTGTTCCTGGTAGTAATCCAATACTGGTTGTGTTTCATTACGGTATACATCAAGACGATTTCTAACTTTTTCCGGGGTGTCATCAGAACGACCTTCTCCACGACTTAGAATACGGTCAACAAGTTCTTCTTCCGGAACTTCCAGTTGTAAGAAGGCATCCAGCTTCTTCCCTTTTTTATCTAGGATTTCATCAAAAGCTTTGGCTTGCGGAACTGTACGTGGAAAACCATCTAAAACATAACCGTCCTCATATTTTTCATCTCTTAATTCTTCTTCAACAAGGCCTACAACCTTTTCATCAGGGACCAGATCGCCTGCATCAAGAATAGATTTAACCTCTTTACCCAGAGGGGTTTCATTTTTAATAGCAGAACGGAATATCTCTCCGGTAGAAAGGTGAGGAATCCCATATTCTTCACTAATGAGTTCCGCTTGGGTTCCTTTGCCGGCGCCGGGAGGTCCAAAGATGATGATGCGCATAAAATCGGGTTAACTGATAGTTTTGGTTACTTTGAAAGTAAGCTGAAAATAGGGCAATTGGCAGGTATATTCAATTTTAAAAGGCAGTTAACTTCTTCTTAATGAAAAAGTGTTCTGCAACCCCTACTTTAGGTTAAAATTACATAATAAGATAAATACTATGCGAAAGTATCTAATATCACTTAGTACACTCCTTTTTGTATTAACGATTACTCTACAGGGACAGCAAAAGCACTCTCTATTGGAAGCGGGTCCTATGTTGGGGCATGTAGAGATGCAGGAGGCTAACCTATGGTTGCAGACTAAAAAATCAGTAAAGTTCAAAGTAAAGTACCGGGAAGAAGGAAGTAAGAATAACGAATTTCATTCTTTCATGGGTATTACTAATGGATCGTCATCCTATACTGCCCATATCAAATTAACTAACCTTAAGATGGGTACTACCTATACTTATGAGTTGTATATAGAAGGAAAAAAGGTTGCATTACCATATGAAACGGAGTTTACTACCCAACAGTTGTGGCAGTGGCGAACTGATGCTCCTGACTTTACTATAGCGATGGGATCTTGTCTCTATATCAATGATGGTAAATATGATCGTCCCGGAACACCGTATGGAAAAGGCACTGAAATCCTTAATAAAATAAATAAACAAGATCCGGATATTATGCTCTGGTTGGGAGATAATGTCTATTATCGTGAACCGGATTTTTATTCCCAAGCACGTATGGACTATCGTTATAAGGATGCCCGCAATACCCCGGATATGCAACCTCTGTTAGCAAATGCTATTAACCTGGCCACTTGGGATGATCACGACTATGGGCCTAATAATTCTGATCGGTCGTATCGTATGCGTGAGGAAGCATTGGAAATCTTTAAACGTTATTGGGCCAATCCCAGTTATGGTACGTCCGAAGCAAAGGGTGTATTCACCAAATATAAATACAGTGATGTTGAACTGTTCTTTATGGATGACCGTTACCATCGGGCACCTAATAATATTGAAAGTGAAAACAAGGATTTCTTTGGCAACGCCCAGTTACAGTGGTTAAAGGATAGCTTGGTAGGTAGTAATGCAACTTTCAAAATTATAGTAGTAGGTAATCAGGTTACTAATAAGATGAATAATCATGAATCACTGTATGCTTATGGCAGTGAATATGATGAAATTATGAGGTTCTTAGAGGAGCATGATATAGAAGGGGTACTATTTATTACAGGAGATCGACATTTTACCGAGCTACTGAAAACAGAACGTAAAAATAGTTACCCGGTCTATGAGTTTACCTCATCACCGTTATCGAGTGGTGCTTATAGTACATTGGATGAGTCTAAAGAATATGAAAATCCGCAGCGAGTAGACGGTACGCTGGTTTATCAGGATCAGAACTTTGGGATGATACGTGTAGAAGGGAAGAAGGATAATCGTCGTTTAGTGTTTGAAACCTACGGGTCAAATGGAGATAAACGGTGGGAGTATAGCATTACTGAAAAGGACCTGTCCAATAAATAATAGGTGAATAAATAACTTTTGATCCATTTTCGCTATATATTGGAATAAGGAAGGAGATAGTTTACTATGGACTGTTTTCTTATTTAGTTATCTAGTAATTAATTATTGGGGATATGAGTTGGGAAGATTTTTTTAGATATATCCAGGATATTTTAAACTTTCAGCTATTTACAATTAGTGATGTCCCGGTTACAACGGCTTCTATCCTAACATTTTTTCTGTTCCTTACTTTTTTTATTGTGGCAGGAATCTTTGCTCGCCGAACGATAAATCGAAAAATATTTAAGCGATTTAATGTTGATGAAGGTACCAGCTACACGCTTTCTCGAATAACACAATACATTATAATTACTATTGGGGTGTTGATCTCGTTTAATTTTGTTGGGATCAACCTTAGTAGCCTTACGGTAATATTTGGTCTGCTTTCGGTAGGTATCGGTTTTGGGCTACAGAATGTTACATCAAACTTTATTTCAGGACTTATTATTCTATTTGAACGTCCCATTAGCGTAGGGGACCGTGTAGTAGTCAATGATATTGAGGGGGATATTATTGAAATTAATATACGCTCTACGATGGTACGGACCGTAAATAACATTTCAATCGTAGTTCCAAACTCTGAATTTGTTTCCAAAAATGTAATTAACTATTCCCACGGTGACCCAACGTATCGGCTGGACGTAAATGTTGGGGTTTCATATAACTCAGACTTGGATACAGTTTTAAAAGCACTTAACGAAGTAGCTGAAAAGAATAGTAGTGTCATGAAAAAACCGGAACCGGAAGTATACCTAATGGAGTTTGGAGATTCGGCGTGGAATATGCAGTTACGTTTATGGATTCCGAATGTGAAAGATTATCCTAAAATTCGTAATGAGCTCAATCAAGCGATTGTACGAACCTTTGATAAATATGATATTGTTATTCCATTTCCTCAACGGGATGTACATATGCAGAGCCCAGTGAAACTACCAACTGATCAGTAGTAGAGAAAAAAGTAGCACCACGAGCATTCGTGATGCTACTTTTTAAAAGAAAGACTATGTATGGCTTAATTTTCGATTGGAATAGCTTCTTGTTCGATTTCTTCAATAAGGCTAGACACTTCCCCTTCTAATATGGGTTCAACCTTTTTGAACTCAGCATTGACCTTAGAAGCCAGTTCTTCATAAACGGCATACTGTTGTTCTGTAGGCCGCCCATCACCTGTGGCAACGGTACTGGCAAGCGATGCCAGCTTATTGTTGAGCTTTATAGGATAGTTTAATACATCCTGATAAGATTCTGCTTTGGTCTGCATGAGATTACTTTCCACTTCAGAAAGAGTACTCATTATGTCGGCCACTCGCTCTTGGACCTTATCGTTATTTTTGTAATCAGTTTTAATCTCATTTAATTCACTGCGAATCTCACGAATGCTGTTAATCACTTTGTGTGTGGTATCCAGCTTAGAAATGATTGTTTGATGTAGGTCAAACTGAGCTTCGAAATCATCCTGAGTAGTTTCAATACGTGGATCTTTAGTGATCTCAAATTCTTTCGCCATAATAGGTTCTCCATCAATAATCAGTCGCACTTTATACATTCCGGGTACGGCTGTGGGACCGCGGGTAGAACCGGCCCATAGAATTTGACGACCATTGATATCGGCAGCCCCGGGATAACGCATATTCCAGGCAAAAGAGTTAAGACCATTTTTAGTAGTGAGGACATCCGAAGAAACGTCCTCCTCTTTCTCATGAAATTTCTCAGATTCTTTAACCTCATTTCCGTCAAGGTCTTCTTTGTTGGAAAATGTGCGTATAATATCTCCATCGGCCTCTGCAAACTGCAGCTCAACTTCTTTATCACCTATATCTTTATTTAGGTTATAATGAACTACTACACCATCTTCAGGGTTTTCTCCCAATGTTTGACCGGGATCAATATCAGTATGATTGCCAAAGAGGTAGGTGGTTTCTGGCTTATAGAGATAATAGTTTGATGTTGTAACCTTATCATTTAGTTGGTGTAGCACATTCAGGTTATCCAGAATCCAGAAAGATCTGCCCTGGGTAGCGATTACAAGATCTTTATCACGTTTATGCACTGCCATATCGGTAATAGGGACAGCGGGTAAATTAAGTTGTAATGGTTGCCATAGATCACCGTCATTAAACGAAACGTAGACTCCGGTTTCGGTACCTGCATATAGCAGACCTTTTTTATTGGGGTCTTCGCGAATGACACGGGTAAAGTCTTTAGATGGAATACCATCTGTAATTTTAGTCCAGCTTTGACCATAATCATTAGTCTTGTATAGCATGGGACTAAAATCGTCAAATTTATACCGCGTAGCAGCGAGATAAGCAGTCCCAGGGTCATGAGGCGAAGGATCAATAATACTTGCCATAGCTTCTGGCATACCGTCAGGGGTTACGTCAGTCCAGCTTTCACCGTTATCGCGACTTATATGAATGAGCCCATCATCGGCACCGGTCCATAAAACGCCTTTCTCAACAGGAGATTCTGCGAAAGTAAAGATTGTATTATAGTATTCAACGCTGGTATCATCTTTTGTAATAGGTCCGCCCGATTCTTGTTGCTTTGATTTTTCATTTCGGGTGAGATCACCACTGATAGTTTCCCAGCTCATACCTTCATCATCAGAACGGTGCACATACTGAGAAGTTGTGTAGAGCATATCAGGGTTATGTGGAGAAATATAGATCGGGAAAGTCCACTGGAAACGATATTTTAAATCTTTGGCTCCGGCACCCATTGGGTTGTCAGGCCATACATCAATACGATCACTTTGGTTGGTATATTCGTTAAATTTATTAAAGTATCCGCCATAACTGCCGCCATAGGTTATATTGGGATTTTCGGGATCGGGAGCTATATATCCACTTTCCCCGCCCGCTACCGCATTCCAGTCGCGGGTACTAATACCATATCCTGAAGTTCGGCTCTTTATACCAACAGTACTGTTATCTTGTTGAGCTCCATAGATCGTATAGGGAAACTGGTTATCAAGGATTACTTGGTAAAATTGAGCTGTAGCATATTTATGATATGATGACCAACTGCGTCCACCATTATAGGTGACTTGGCCTCCACCATCATCGGCCACTACCATACGTTCGCTATCATTTGGATCGATCCAAAGGTCGTGATGGTCGCCATGGGGCGTGCCGATGCGTTCAAACGAACTACCTCCGTCGGTTGATTTATGGAAGCTTACATTTAGTACATATACGGTGTTCTCATTTTCTGTGCCGGCCACAATGTGTGTATAGTACCAGGCCCGTTGACGCAGGCTTCGATCGCTATTAATGCGGCTCCACGTTTCTCCGCTATCATCAGATCGAAATACCCCGCCGTTCTCACTTTCAATAATTGTCCAAATACGATCCGGGTTGACAGGAGATATAGCAACACCAATTTTGCCTTTTAATCCTTTGGGCATACCTGGGCGTTGTGAAATATTGGTCCATGTTTCTCCGCCATCGGTACTTTTATATAATCCGCTCCCTTCACCCCCGCTCGACATCTTCCAGGGATTCCGAAATGCTTCCCATAAGGATGCATAGAGAATACGAGGATTGGTAGGATCTACCTCAATATCAACTGCACCAGTATGTTTATTATGAAAAAGAACTTTCTCCCAGCTTTTTCCACCATCAGTAGTCTTGTACACACCACGTTCTTTATTTCCTGTTGTTCCAAAAGAATGGCCCATTACTGCAACCCATGCGATATCGGCATTATCGGGATGGACTGCGATTTCACCTATAAAATGAGATTCCGGTAACCCGATATGGCTCCAATTTTTACCACCGTCAACGGATTTATAGATTCCATCTCCGGCTGACATATTACCCCGAATGCAGGTTTCTCCCATACCTGCATAGATAACATTTGCATCAGAAGGGGCTACTGTAATGGCACCAACAGAGCCGGTTTTAAAATCTCCATCTGAAATATTAACCCAGTTGCGACCACCGTCAGTAGTTTTAAAAACACCGCCACCGGTAAATCCTGCATAATAGGTGTTGGGTTTATCAGGATGACCACTTACTGCTACAGAGCGCCCGCCGCGGTAAGGGCCGATATTTCTGTATTCTAATTCTTGCAGATGCTGTTGATCATGTGTTACCTCATCAACACCTTCAGCGGTTTCATTTCCCCCAAAACGTTGTGCATGGGATGAAAAAGAAATTCCTAATAAAAGTACTGTGGTTACTGTTATAAAACGTTTTATAAACGATAAAATATACGTTACAGACATAGCCCCTAATTTATTTATAGTTGAGCATCGCTATTAAATAGCAATGTATAAAAATAGTTTTACCATTTTAGGTAAAAAAATGTGAAGAGTGTTAGCAAGAAGTTATTCCCAATACTAGTAAAGATTAAGTGACTAAAAAAAGAAGGCATTATTTTTGATATCTTAACCAATAACAATTTTTCTGCAGTAAAAGCTAAGTTAGAGAAGTATAATAACTTTTTATACTTCTCATATTGCGGTAGCTTTTTTATTAATGGAAATCGGTTATAAATTTCTATCTTCTACCCCATGAAAACCACAGGTTTTATAGCCAAGCGCTACCTTTTTTCTAAAAAGCATATTTCTTTAATCTCTACACTTACGGGAATCAGTATAACCGGGGTTACCATCGGTACGGCATTGCTAATTGTGGTGTTGTCTGTGTTTAGTGGTTTTTTTGAAGTTATCAAGGGTTTTCTGCTACAAAATGATCCTGATATTCGGATAGAGTCAAAAGCTTCTGATTCCTTTTTGTATACCGGAGATATGAAAAAAAAACTATCCGGTATTAAGGAGGTTCGAGATCTTGCACCATTTATTGAAGGCAAAGCATTACTTGCTTTTAATAGAGATACTGATAAGGTAGTAAATGTGCGAGGGATCGATCCAGAAAACTATTTTAAGATTAATAAACTGGATGAAAGTATAGTTGAGGGATCAGCGGATCTAAAAGTGCGTAATAAAAAGCCGGGCATTCTTATGACGAGTGCCTTGATGGCTGAGCTCGGTTTAGGGGTAGGGGACCAAGTCGTATTATTGAGTGCAGATGGAATGCGGAAATCTTTAACACAATTTTCAATGCCTCGCACATATCGGTTTGAAATAAGAGGAACATATAGCAGGCAGGGAATTACAGATGGACCGGGGTTATTTGTTGATTTAGAAGCGGCGCAACGTCTTTTTGAAACTCGTTCTAAGGTCTCGGGCATTGAGGTGCGTCTGCAACAGACGGAGCAAGCCGAAGAGCTTAAGGCCTCATTTGCTCAATTGTTAGGGGATGATTTCAAGATATCTACCTGGTACGACCTACAGCGTCCCCTTTATGATGTGATGTATCTTGAAAAATGGAGCTCCTATTTTATACTGATGATTATTGTCATTGTCGCAGTTTTAAATATTATTGGCTCACTTACTATGATTGTGATCCAAAAAAACAGGGATATAGGAGTATTGCTAACGATGGGATTTACCCCGGATGATATTAAAAATATTTTTATGCGGCAGGGCTTGTATATTGGCTTAATCGGATGTGGTATTGGAGGAGGCCTGGGATTACTTTTGAGTTGGTTACAGAAAGAGTATGGACTTATCAAACTCTCTTCTGCCTTTATTATTGATGCCTACCCGGTAACGATAAACTTCTTTGATGTATTTATAGTACTGGCGGGAAGTTTAGTGCTTTGTTTATTGGCTAGTTGGTATCCTGCAAGAAGGGCTTCAACTGTAGAACCTGCCGAAGCAATACGTTACGATTAAAGGAAAGCTATTCTTCCTGAAGGCCCAGCTTTTTGCATATTTTACTGATACTTTCAAGCTCTTCATCAGATAGAACTTCAAACTCATCCAAAATTAATTCAAGGTGTTTTGGAAAGTAGGAGGAAATAAACTCTTCACCTTCTGTGGTTAAATGAACAAGCACCGATCGTCGATCTTCAGGATCCTTTTGTCGTTCAACCCAGTTATTCTTTTCTAGGTTATCTACTACCATGGTTATATTTCCACCACTTTTCAGCAGTTTTTCGGCCAATGCTTTTTGGTTTAGGGGGCCTAAGTGAAGAAGTGCTTCTAATACCCCAAATTGGCTGACTGTTAAATCAGCTTCGGTCAAATGGCGGTTTAATCGATTATTAATCGATTCTGTTGCGCGCATCAATTTAATAAAAGCATCAAGTGTTTTTTGTTCTTTGTCGCTACCGTTGTAATGCGTACCCATTGAGGTAAGGGTAAATGGTTGAGTATTAAGTAGTTAGCCTGTGATAATATAATATTTTAGAGCATCAATACCATTAAAGGGAATAACTGATTGTAACGGGGGCATGGTCTGAAAGGTCCCAATCCATCTCTATGACAGCTTTTTCAGCTGATTCCAGCATTGTTGGGCAAGTCATATGATAGTCAATACGCCAGCCTTTATTGCGTTCTTTTGAGGCGGCACGATAGCTCCACCAGCTATATAGGTCGGGTTCTCCCTCATGCAGACGTCGATATACATCTTCAAATCCGATTTCTAATAATTTTGTTACCCACTTTCGCTCTTCGGGTAAAAAACCGGAGGTGTTTTTATTTCTTTTCGGATTATGAATATCAATTGGTTTATGGCAGATGTTATAATCGCCACAAAATACAACTGGTTTATCTCCGGAAAGGTACTTTTGAGCAAAAGGCAGGAAATGATCTAAGAAATCCATTTTTAGATCCTGACGTTCGTCACCGGTAGTGCCACTGGGAGCATAAATAGAAAAGACAATAAGATCTTCAAATTCAGCTTTAATAACTCTGCCTTCACTGTCAATCCAGTCAACCCCAATTCCTTTTTCAATCTCTAAAGGCTTTTCTTTTGATAAGATACCAACCCCCGAATAGCCCTTTTTTTCTGCCGTATGATACTGTCCGTGATAATCCAGCTTTTTTATTGGGCCGGGTACTTGATGTTCAAGTGCGCGAAGCTCCTGCAGGCATATGATATCAGGGTCTTCTTGGTTTACCCAATCAGTAAAGCCGTGTCGATGCGCTGCACGGATACCGTTAACGTTTAAAGATGATATTTTTAGCAAAGCTTCTGGATCTATCAGTTAGATGAGTTTTAATGAGTAAAGTGCTTACAGGTCGCGTAGTAACTATCAGCTGTTATTTTGTCTTTACAATAGCATATTTACGCTTACCGACTTTTAAAGTAAATTCGGTATCATCTTCAAAGGTGATACTGTAGCCTTTGTCAGATATTTTCTCATCATCAATAGAAATACCGCCCTGTTTGATTAACCGCTTTGTTTCGCCATTACTTGAAGTAAACTCTGCGTCAGAAACAATATCCAGCAGTCGGACTTCGGTTCCTTGTTCATACTCAAGGGTAGGAGCATCATCGGGAACTGCATTACCGATCACTGTTTTTTCAAAGTGTTCGCGAGCAGCTTTCGCTTTTTCTTCTCCGTGATAGATTCGAGTAACAGAGAGGGCAAGTTCATGTTTGGTATTTCGAGGATCTTCTTCAATCTTCGTTTTATACTTAGACAACTCGTCTACATCAATATCGGAGACCAGCTCAAACCAAGAGTACATCAGCTCATCGGGGATAGAAAGAACCTTTCCATACATATCATTAGCATCTTCAGTAATACCAATGTAATTGTCGTAAGATTTGGACATTTTCTTGGATCCGTCAGTACCAACCAGCAGAGGCATCATGAGTGCAATCTGTGGCTCTTGTCCATCATCTTTTTGTAGTTCTCGGCCTACCAACAGGT
Organism: Fodinibius saliphilus; assembly: GCF_005869845.1. NCBI lineage: Bacteria > Pseudomonadati > Balneolota > Balneolia > Balneolales > Balneolaceae > Fodinibius > Fodinibius saliphilus. Next base: position 400,123 of record NZ_VAWF01000002.1, read on the forward strand.
TAAATTTTTGATCAGTACCGCCTAACTCTACATCTGATTGTAGATGAACAGAATCTTGTCCTTGTGCCAACGGGTACAGGAACTCATGAAGTGATATAGGTTCATTGTTGTTATATCGCTTAGAGAAGTCGTCGCGTTCGATCATACGAGCAACCGTAAGCTTAGATGTCAGTTTAATAACATCTTGAAAGTTCATAGTTCCTAACCATTCAGAGTTGTAAACGATCGTAGTTTGAGATTCATCTAATATTTTTGTGGCTTGGTCAAGATACGTTTTGGCATTCTCTTTAATTTCTTCAGGGCTGAGCGCCGGCCGTGTTTTATTTTGGCCCGTGGGGTCACCAATCAAGGCAGTAAAATCTCCAATAATCAAGATTGCTTCGTGGCCCAGGTCTTGGAACTGCCGCAATTTGCGTAGAATTACCGAGTGACCAAGATGCAGGTCAGGTCGCGTGGGGTCACAACCTAATTTAATTTTAAGAGGTTTATCATCTTTCTTTGATCTTTTGAGCTTTTCAACAAGCTCATCTTCAGGTACAATTTCAACAGTACCTCTTTTAATTACTTCAAGTTGTTCGTCAACAGGTAAGAAGGCCATAGTATAATTAGGGATTACTGTTCTTATCTAAGGTTGGGAAATTATTAATAGGATTGTTTTGCTCGAGTGTCTTTTCGATGGTTGCTTTAAAGTCTTCGGCACCGGGATAGACAGTAGCAACGATATCATACGCCCAGGGGGCTAAATAAATAACATAAGAATAGGTTGCAGAAGCATCGCGGGATTGCTGTGAAGGAAGACTAAAACCAGCCATGATAAGCAGAATGGCACTAATAACAATACCACTTTTTAAAGAACTGAAAAGGGCTCCGGCAATTCTATTGATAAAATTAAGTTTAATTGTTTCTAAAAACTTTTTACTGAGGTAAGCAACCAGGTTTACCCCTGCAATGGTACCGATGAAAATTACCAAGCCCGAAATAAAGGGTACAAAAGAAGCTTTTTCTTCGAAAAGCGGCTCAATAATACGACCAACCGGTTCCATATATTGAAAAGTGAAGAACACGGCTAGTATTATGCCAACGATACTTAGAACTTCTTTGATGATTCCATTCATGAATCCGCGGTAACAAAAATATGCGATGGGCAGAAGTATCAGTATATCCAGCAGATTCATGACTTGTTAAACTATGAGAGTTCTTCTTTTACCACTTTGCTGACAAGCGAGCCTTCTGCTTTGCCTTTAAGTTCTTGCATCATAACACCCATAACCTGCCCCATATCAGACATATCACTGGCACCAAGTTCATCAATTATATTTTGAGCCACGTCCCGAATTTCTTCTTCCGAAAGCATCTTTGGGAGATACGATTCAATGATTTCGAGCTCTTCCTTTTCATTTTCAGCCAGGTCAGCACGATCTCCCTTCTCAAATTGATCGATAGATTCTTTACGCTGCTTGGCCGCCTTCATTAATACCTCAATAGCCTGCTCGTCAGAAATAGAACCTTCACCACCTTCTCGTTCACTTATCTCACGTTCTAAAAGCTTAGATTTTAGTGAACGAAGAACGAGAAGACGTTTTTTGTCTTTGTTTTTCATGGCCTGTTTGAGGTCAGCCATGATCTGTTCTTTTATAGCCATGATGCCGTAATTTTAAAGTTAACGGTAATGTGAATGGGGGAACCCATCTCATAAAAAAAGGCTCCACTCGTAAAAACGAATGCAACCTTTTTGGCAAGTAAAGACTAGGTCTTAGTTCTCTTTATTTTCCTTAATAAAGTCTTTTACATCGTCTTGGTCAATAATTGCTTCTTTATAACCGTACTTGTTGTTGTCGGTTTTAGTAGCAACAATTACCTTTGCCATGCGTCGGTCTGAGGAACTGCTTCCTTCCCCTTCTGTTCCAAATGTTTTCTTCTTAGCCATAACTCTACTCTATTATACTATTTAATTTCTTTGTGAACGGTGTGCTTTTGAAGAACCGGATTATACTTCTTGAGCTCAAGACGGTCAGGTGAATTACGACGATTCTTAGTCGTAACATATCTGGATGAGCCCGGTTTTTCGGTACACTCTAAAATTACTTGTATTCTATTTCCTTTTGCCATAATCTTGTGTCTTTCTGGTTATTAGCTATTGTTATTTGTAGTGCTTCTGCGCCAAACAATAAATAACAATGAACCGATAACTAAGTTATACGTCTTTTATGATAGTTCCTTTTTTACGGGCTTCTTTCAAAACGGCATGAATGCCTTTCTTGTTAATTGTGCGAAGCGTCTTTGCAGAAACTTTTAATGTAACCCACTTGTCTTCCTCGGGTACATAAAACTTCTTCTTTTGCAGATTCTGCTGAAACTTGTGCTTCGTCTTGTTGTTGGACTTTGAAGAGCGATAGCCGTTCTGCGCTCCTTTTCCTGTTATATCATCTTTACGTGCCATGTCAATAAAAACTCATTAATTGTGTTTCTCAGATAGACTGGAAAAATAGGCTTATTACAAAAAAAGATCAATGTTTCTTTTACACTGATTTTTTTTACATATTTGGACCGATTCAGACGCTGGGTTTTAGCTGTATTCAGGCAATTTAAAAGACTCTTTAAATAGCATTTACAAGCTTATCTCAACTTTTGGCGATGAGGGGTATTGCTTTCTTTGATTTTGCCTATTTATGCGCTATTTTCAGGCGTCTTCATCATTGTTTTAACCCCTAGTCACACCTTTATTTATGGCGAAAGAAAAAAAATCAGATTATAAGGCGGAAAATATACAGGTTTTAGAAGGCCTCGAAGCTGTTCGTAAGCGTCCGGCGATGTATATCGGAGACACTGGTCAGCGCGGGCTTCACCACTTGATCAATGAGGTTATTGATAATTCCATTGATGAAGCAATGGAAGGTCACTGTGATCTAATCGAGATTATAATTAATGAAGACGGCTCCATTACAATTACAGATAATGGGCGTGGAATTCCGGTTGATGAACATCCGAAAATAAAATTACCGGCGGTAGAAGTAGTGCTAACTAAGCTCCATGCAGGTGGTAAGTTTGACAGCAATACTTATAAGGTATCGGGTGGATTGCACGGTGTAGGTGTAAGTTGTGTGAATGGGCTTTCCTCTCATTTCTATGCTGAAGTACATCGCGATGGGGAAATTTATGTAATGGAATTTGAGCACGGTAAAACCGTACAGCCACTTAAGGTGAAGGGTAAAACGGATAAAACGGGTACAACCATTACGTTTACTCCCGACCCTGAGATATTTAAGCAGACTACAGAATTTAAATACGAAATTATTGCCACCCGGATGAGGGAGCTTGCATTCCTTAATCCGCAGATTACCATTTTATTACGTGATGATCGCGATGATGATGGAGAATTGGAAGATGAGTTTCATTATGATGGCGGAGTTAAAGACTTTGTTCAATATCTTGATGAAGACCGTGAGCCAATGATGGAGGAGCCTATCCTTATTGAGGGTGAGGTTGATATGGTACCGGTTGAGCTTGCCATACAATATAATGGAAGCTACTCCCAGAATGTGCATTCATACGTTAATAATATTAACACGCGCGAGGGTGGAACTCATATATCTGGATTCAGGCGTGCGTTAACGCGTTCTCTTAAAAAGTATGCAAAAGATAATAACCTGATCAAAAGTGATATTAAAGTATCAGGAAGTGATTTCCGTGAGGGAATGACTGCTGTATTGAGTGTTAAAGTTCCTGAACCACAGTTTGAGGGCCAGACAAAAACTAAGCTTGGTAACTCTGAGGTACAAAGTGCTGTTGAAGTTATCGTTTACGAACAGATGAATGAGTACCTCGAGCGTAATCCCAAGACGGCCAAGACTATTCTTGAAAAAGTGATTCTTGCTGCTGAAGCTCGACAGGCTGCTAAAAAAGCACGGAAACTTATACAACGAAAAAGTGCAATGAGTGGCGGCGGTCTTCCCGGTAAGTTGGCAGATTGCTCTATTAAAGATCCTGAACACAGTGAAATCTACCTGGTGGAGGGTGACTCTGCTGGCGGTTCTGCTAAGATGGGTCGTAATCGTAGCTTCCAAGCTATTCTTCCACTCCGCGGTAAGATATTAAATACCGAGAAAGCTAAGATAAATCGTATCCTGAAGAACAATGAAATTCAGGCGATGATTACAGCTCTTGGTGCCGGAGTAGGGCACTCAGAAGAAGATTTTGATCTTGACAACCTGCGGTATCACAAGATTATTATTATGACTGATGCCGATGTTGATGGATCTCACATTAGAACACTGTTACTCACTTTCTTCTATCGATATATGAAACCTCTGGTAGAAGGCGGACATGTTTATATTGCGACTCCTCCTCTCTATAGAATTTCTTATACAAGAGATAATATTGAGTATGCATGGGATGATGATACCCGTGATAAAATTATTAAGGATCTGAAAAGCTCCAGGAAAAAGTTTGATGTATCACGGTATAAGGGACTTGGTGAAATGAACCCAGAACAGCTTTGGGAAACCACGATGGATCCGGAAACCCGAACGCTTCAACGAGTAACGGTTGAAAATGCAGCAGCTGCTGATAAACTCTTTTCTCGTCTAATGGGCTCTGATGTGAAACCACGTCGTGAGTTTATTGAACAAAATGCGAAGTATGCTACGCTGGATATTTAACAGCAACCTTACAAGACAACTAAATTTAGATTAACCACTGACTTAGATTAGACTTATCTATGGCGAAAGAAAAAATTGTACCTATTGCGATAGAAGATGAGATGCAGTCGGCTTACATCGATTACTCGATGTCTGTTATTGTATCTCGTGCCTTACCTGATGTTCGGGATGGGCTGAAGCCGGTCCACCGCCGTATTTTGTACGGAATGAGCGAGCTGGGCATGCTTCACAATAGAAATTATAAAAAGAGTGCTCGTATTGTAGGAGAGGTATTGGGTAAGTATCACCCACACGGCGACTCTGCAGTATATGACTCTATCGTTCGAATGGTGCAGGACTTTTCTCTGCGGTATCCGTTAGTTGACGGACAAGGGAACTTTGGTTCTATTGATGGTGACTCTGCAGCGGCTATGCGTTATACTGAGGTTCGCATGCAGCGTATTGCAGAAGAGATGTTGACCGACATCAATAAGAATACGGTTGACTACCAAACGAACTTTGATGATACTCTTCAAGAACCGACAGTACTGCCAAGCATGCTACCCAACCTGTTGCTTAACGGGGCCTCGGGTATTGCTGTGGGGATGGCCACTAATATGGCACCTCATAATATAGAAGAAACCATTGACGGAATTGTCGCCTATCTTGATAACCCGGATATCGACTGCAAAGGGTTGATGGAGCATATTACGGCTCCCGACTTCCCAACTGGAGGTATCATTTATGGATACGGTGGTGTTAAAGAGGCATATGAAACCGGGCGTGGTAAGATTACCCTTCGTGCTCGCTGTACTACCGAGGAGTTACGCCATGGACGCGAGCAGATTGTCATTACTGAAATTCCATACCAGGTTAATAAAACTACTCTGGTTAAGAAGATAGCCAAGTTAACACAGAACGATAAGATTGATGAGATCTCTGAGATTCGGGATGAATCTGACAGAGATGGAATGCGTATTGTGGTTGTGCTTAAAAGAAATGCCAATACTGGCATTGTCTTAAATCAGCTGTATAAATATACCCAGATGCAGACTACCTTTGGAGTTATTAGCTTGGCGCTTGTCAAAGGGCGCCCCAAGGTTATGCCTCTAAAAGAGCTTATCTACCACTACGTTGAGCATCGTATTGAAATTGTAATAAGGCGAACGCTGTATGACTTGAACCAGGCAGAAGCTCGTGCTCATATTCTTGAAGGTCTAAAGATTGCTCTTGATGATCTTGATGAAGTAATTAAAACAATTCGTGCCTCAGACAGTCCTAAAGAGGCAAATGAAGCACTTCGTAGCCAGTTTGCACTTACCGATATCCAAGCCAAGGCAATACTGGATATGCGACTGCAAAAGCTTACTGGCCTTGAGCGTGATAAGGTTGAGCTTGAATACAAGGAAATTGCTGATAAGATTGCTGACTTTAGGGAAATTCTTTGGAATAGAAGTCGTCAGACTGATATTATCAAAGAAGAGCTTCTTGAACTTAAAGATCGTTATGGTGATGCTCGTCGTACACAGGTTGTACACTCTGCTGAAGACTTCAGCGTTGAAGATATGATCGCTGATGAAGATGTAGTTGTGACTATTTCAAACAAGGGCTTCATTAAACGAATGCCTGTGAGTGGGTATCGTCGACAGAAACGTGGCGGTAAAGGAATGAAAGGAACTACTACAAAAGATGACGAATACGTAGAGCATCTGTTTGTGGCTACCAATCATAATTATATTCTATTCTTTACTGAGAAGGGACAATGTTACTGGTTGAAAGTTTATGAAATTCCGGAAGCCTCACGAACAGCAAGGGGACGAGCAATTGTCAACCTGATCAATATTGAAAAGGATGATTCTATCAAAACCTTTGTTCCTGTTAAGACTCTTGATGACGAGGAGTATATCAACAATCACTACATTATAATGGCCACTAAAGAAGGGCAGGTTAAGAAAACTTCGCTTGAAGCTTATAGTCGTCCACGTAGTGATGGTATTATCGGTATTAACATTAGAGAAGGTGATGCCTTACTTGAGGCTTCATTAACTGACGGTGAGAGTAATGTGCTCTTATCTAATCGCAAAGGTCGTGCTATCCGATTCCATGAAGATGAAGTTCGAGATATGGGACGTAATACTACCGGAGTGAAAGGTATGGATCTTGGTGATGATAACGAGCTGGTTGATATGGTTGTACTCAGAAATACTCATGAGGCAACGGTATTGGCTATTTCCGAAAATGGATACGGGAAACGTTCTCTTGTAGAAGATTACAGAGAACAGAGCCGTGGTGGAAAAGGTGTTATTACGCTCAAGGTTACACAGAAAACCGGTGAACTGATTGCTCTTAAGCAGGTTTCTGATAAAGATGACCTGATGGTGATAACCGAAGGCGGAAAAGTAATTAGAATGAATTGTGGTGGTATTCGTACCATGGGACGCAATACCCAGGGAGTTCGAATTATGCGCCTCGATTCAGATGGAAAGATTGCAGCCGTCACTCCCGTCGTTAATGAAGAGGAGGACGAAACAGTTTAAAGTACAAACTGCTTCAAACTTTACAGTTTACCCTGCTGGGTTTCATTGCCCGGCAGGGCTTTTTTAATGTAACTGTTTTAACTTCAATTTATTGATATTGCTGAAAGGCTTTCTTTTAAGATGGTTGCTGATTTTTTAAGTCCGGCTATTTCTTGGTCCGATATTTTTGGTGTTACAACTCCCTTAACCCCATCAACGCCAATAACACTCTGAATACTCATGCACACATCTGTAATCCCGTATTCCCCATCCCAGGAGACACTAATTGGAATTACACTTTTTTCGTTTGCCAATATCCCATCTACAATTCGCGCAATTACAACGCCAATAGCCAAATTAGTATAACCTTTTTTTTCAATGATCTGGTAAGCTGCATTCTTCGCTTTAATAAACAATTGATCTAGCGTTTCTTTGTCATACGATTTAGACATGATGGTATTGTTTATTATGGGTTTTCCTCCAATATTTGCCTGACTCCAAATTGGAACCTCTGAATCACCATGTTCACCCAAAATATAAGCATGGACTGATCTAGGATCGATATTATAGTATTGACCTAGTAGTGCACGAAATCGTGCCGTATCCAACAGGGTGCCTGTTCCCAGAATTTTATGTGGATTTCGGGAGCTCAATTGTTGTGAGACATATGTTAAGATATCAACAGGATTGGTTGCGATAATAAGAATTGCATTAGGAGCATATTTATCAAGATTTGAAATGATATCTCTAAAAACTGAGGCGTTTCTGTTTAATAGCTCGAGGCGAGATTCATCCGGTGAGTTTTGCCCCACGCCTGCGGTAACTACAATAACTTGAGAATCGGTAAGATCTTCATAAGTTCCAGAGCGAACCTTCACATTTCCCACCAACAGCTGGCCATGCATAAGATCCATAGCTTCTCCTTCTGCTTTTTCATCATCCAGATCTACTAAAATAATTTCGCTGACAATGCGCTGATTGAAAAGGGCATATGCTGCGGCAACTCCTACATTTCCGGTACCTATTATAGCAACTGATTGTTTTTGAATCATAAGGTCATCATTAAGGGGTGTTTAATTATCAATCATAGATTGTAATAATCTATTTCTTTTTTCTATTAAAAGATCTGGCTTAACTATTTTAATATCATTTGCAAATTGGAGTAGCCACTCATTGATGAAGTCCAAATTGTCGAAAGTAAACCCGCACCGAATAAAATTAGGATTTATCTCTTTTTTCTTTAAAATATTAGCCGGCAAATTGGCTTTAAAGCGCTTTTCTATCGACTTGTGTACATTTACCTCTATTTTGTGGGATTTCCCGTCAGAACGAAAAATAAGGGCTTTTACGTCGATTTTGCCATATGGGACAAAATCTTCGTCTAAAAGTTGGATATCAGACATGCGATCCAGCACGAAATTTCGAACAGCTTCTCTTTTGTGGGAGTGGCCAATCACATTCCAGTGATCGCGATAGAAAACAATAAGATAGGGATCAATTTTTCTACTCGTAGTTTCTTCTCCGGATCTTGACCGGTAGTTAAATTTAATTGCTTGATTTTGAGAAATTGCATTACTGATAATATACCAATCACCGCCCTCCATTTTGTCTGCCCCAAAATTCATGTATGGATCAACAACCGTACGCTCTTCGATCGATTCCATAAAATCTCTAAGGTCATCAGGAATGACCTCTTTTATTTTTAATTCAACTCCTTTTGCATCATCAATCAACCTTTTGTCCACCTGGGATTTTACAAAATTAAGCCCGACCATAATGGTAGCAAGTTCTTTTGAGGTAAACATAAGAGGGGGGATTTTATAATTAGGTAAAATCCCATAGCCTTTATATTTGTCGTGCGTTACGGGAACGTTCATCTCAGAGAGGGCATTGAAATCACGAAAGACCGTCCGCCTGCTTATATCAAACTTTTCTGCAATGGTGTCTACTGTTATTCGACTGTTGGATTGTTGAAGCATAAGGATGAGTTTCATCCGTCGTTCAGAGCTATTCATTGATAGGGTGGTTGAGGCTTTAGCTTTTTTATTGAAAGCCCAATATAACTTTTACTTATTACTTTATCAGTAGAATGAGTTGCAAGGCAAAAGTGATATTACCGGTTGACTACCACCAGGGCTTTACCCGTATAAAACTCGGAATAGCTTGAGAGGTCATAGCATTGAATATCAAGGGAAGGGGATATTTCTTGAAGTTCTTCCTCAAACGAGGTCCCTTTGTATAGCACCATTTTTCTCCAGGGCAGGTGGGCCGTCATCTGGAATAGATTATTGATCTTAAAGGCGTGCTTTGAAATCAATAAAAAAGGTTCCTCTTGTTGAATGTTTTCTATTGATCCATCAATAATTCCGATGTTTGTCAGGGATATTTTCTGTGCCATCTGCTTCATGGCCATGCATTTCTTGGTTACTAAATCATTAAGTACCATGTGTTTATCGGAGTGAGTGATGGCAAGCGGTATGCCCGGGAGTCCGCCACCGGTTCCCGCATCAACAATTAACTTGGCTTCTTTAAAGACATCAAGTTGGGATAGTAGCAGGGAATGCTGTATATGGTTTAATATTGTTCCACGTGAAACATTGCGGCTTACGAGGTTGACGCGCTTGTTCCACCAAAGTAGGCGTTCAAGATAGAGTTCAATCTGCTCATTATATTTACTGATGATCTGATCAGTACGATCAAATGTTTCACGTGAAACGGGTTTTGTCGAAATATTGTGATGTTCCACGTGAAACAGGGGCGTTTAGTGTTAGGAGGGACGTTAATTGTTAGTTTTTGAGATATACCATAAGGACAGAGACATCGCTGGGGCTTACGCCGCTAATTCTGCTCGCCTGACCCAGGGTTTCTGGACGGATACGATCCATCTTTTGTTTTCCTTCGGCAGAAAGACTCTCAATTTTGTCGTAATCCAGAGATTCGGGAATAAGGGTATCTTCCTGTTTTTTCATCTCTTCTACCATTTCAAATTCCTTTTCAATATATCCCGCGTACTTAATCTGTATTTCTACCTGTTCAAAAACAAGCTCATCGGTTGTGATTTCTAAGGCCTTCGCTTTAAGTTCAGGGTCCGCCTCCATGATATTACGGATCGAAAGTTCGGGTCGGGGGATCAAGGTTTTGGCTTTAACAGGCTGGGTAAGGGTAGAGGTCCCGTTCACTTCAAGCATTGGGTCCATTTTCTCGGGATATACCGTATAGTCAGCTAGTAGATCATGTAGCTTGTCAATAGATTCTTTTTTCTCTTTGTACTGTTCGAATCGTTTTTCGGAAGTAAGACCGATTTTATGCCCAAGTTCGGTAAGACGAAGGTCAGCGTTATCCTGTCGAAGCAGTATGCGATGTTCTGCCCGTGAGGTAAACATACGATACGGTTCTTCAGTACCTTTTGTAATAAGGTCATCAATGAGTACTCCAATATATGCTTCGGAGCGTTTTAGGATAAATTCATCTTTTCCCTCTACTTTACGAGCAGCATTGATACCGGCCATTAATCCCTGGCAAGCGGCTTCTTCATAGCCGGTAGTACCGTTTATTTGTCCCGCAAAAAACAAGCCATCCGTAATTTTCGTCTCCATACTTCTACGGATTTGATAAGGCGGGAAATAATCATATTCAATAGCATAGCCGGGTCTAAGCATTACGGCATCTTCAAACCCGGGAATAGTACGGAGTGCTTTGTACTGAACATCCTCTGGAAGAGAGGTGGAGAAACCATTGAGATACATCTCATAGGTATTCCATCCTTCCGGTTCTAAGAAAAGTTGATGGCTATCTTTATCAGAAAAACGATTTATTTTGTCTTCAATACTTGGGCAATATCGCGGACCCGTAGATTCGATTGTCCCATTAAACATGGGGCTTCGATCAAAGCCGGATCGCAATACATCATGGACTTCTTCATTGGTGTCGCCAATCCAGCAGGTGAGTTGTTCTTCCCGTGTCGGCAGGGAGTCTGTCATGAAGGAGAAAGCCGTAGGTTCTTCATCACCATACTGAATCTGCAGCTGGTCCAAATCAATTGATCTCCCATCAATACGCGGGGGTGTCCCTGTTTTAAGACGTCCTACCTCGAAGCCCAAATCTTCAAGAGCAGCAGATATTCCAATAGAGGCTCGTTCACCGGAACGTCCACCACCAAAGTTGGTATCACCTATATGCATAAGGCCATTTCCAAAAGTTCCGGTGGTGAGTATAACTGATTGGGCCTCAAAGGTTTGCCCGGTTGCAGTGCGTACTCCGGTAGCTTTTTTTCCGTTATCGGTGGTCAGTACATCAACAACATTATCTTGGCGAAAATGAAGGTTTTCTTTCTTTTCTAATTCCTCACGCATGGTCTTGCTATATAAAGCGCGGTCACTTTGGCAACGGGGACTCCACATGGCGGGTCCTTTACTGGTATTCAAAATCCGAAACTGAACGCCTGATCTATCAGCAACCTTACCCATCAGTCCGCCAAGGGCATCAATCTCTTTTACAAGCTGACCTTTTGCAACACCACCAATGGCAGGATTACAAGACATCTTTGCGATGGCATCAAGATTCATTGTAATAAGAAGTGTTTTTGCGCCTATTTCTGCAGCTGCACCGGCGGCTTCACTTCCGGCGTGACCGGCACCGACAACGATGACATCGTAATGAGGATATAAAGAATTCATTTTATGTAAGTGTATGTTTTTATTACACTTATTAAGTGTTATTAATATTCTGTTGTATTCTGTACTCAGATAGGATTTTTATATTCTCCTCAATCCTTGATACCCTTTGGCAGGGAGTCTCTTAAAATAAGGGTTTTATTGTTAAATGTTTAGCAAGCTGCTGATATTTGTTTTCTCACAACTCTATGCCAATAAGATTCCGTTTCTTGTTCTTATTCAAGGCTAAGAGTGTATGATTTATATTGGATAAAATTGTTTGGTTCTAGCACATCATCAAGTCCGGATTGTTTAAAGATATCTCAAACGAGACCTTCAACTACTGTAAATATGAAAACGATATCACCACGATTTTAATACTCATCGATTAGTTCTTTTAAGGCTTGTAAGGCACGGGCACTAACTTTGTTGATTTCTGTAGCACCATTAATTGCTTGTTTAAGTATTTCATGGTTCTACATTTTCAAACTTATTCTCACAGAAATTATAATGAGCAATTTTAAGTATGCTTTATTTTTTATAGGTTGATCTTTTAACAAGAGAAAAATAAAAAAATAGGCTATGAACTGTCCAAATTGTGACAAGAGACCGGTAGGGGTACTTCCTTCTTTTCGATTTAATGGTGTTAATTTGAAAGAAAAAGCAGCTGGCTATTTTCGATGTAGGCACTGTGATACCCTTCTGAGACAACCAAAAGGAGAGGGGCCACTTCCAAAATACCAGGAGGGATTTTGGGTGCGCTATATACTGTCCACCATAGTGGTCTTCGGAGTCTTTCTGGGCTGGATTTTTTGGATGGACCGGTGGGATTTTGGGGACTGGACTAATATGAGCGTTTTTATAGTTTTGATAGGTGGATACTTATTATTGCTGGAAGAAGTGCGCACACATTATTGGGTGATCAAGGAAGCAGATAAGGGAGAGCACCTGAAAGAGTTTGCCAGGATGGGGGGTTTGGGTTGGTTCCTCCTAATTACTTTTTTAGTAGTGATGGTGGGAGGCCTTATAGCCATTGACTTGTATGTTGATATGTCGATACTGGGTCAGTGGCAACAGATTTTGGCACTTATATTTTATGTGGTCGCGATTATTGGGGGAGCGCTAGGCATTTTTAGTTATTTTTCAGACACCGAAGGGGAAGAAGGGGTCAGTGACGAACTCTCATCGAATTCTGTGGAAGGGTGAAAAAGTAGTTCTCTGTAGCTACAACCCCTGGCCACTGATGGAAGATTAGCTCCCAAAAATCTGTATGCTGAAAATGTTTTAAAAGGGGGCTAGGTGATTAATTGGTTTTTATATGGTGAGATAAATTTAGTGCTTTACCAATGCATATAAGCAGCTCGTGAATGAATGTTGAGTTAATAAATAATGAACGGAGCGCTAAATAGCCAGAGAATGGAGAAGAACTGGCGAGGGAATTCAGCCAGATGGCAGATTGATATTTTCCTATTTAGGGGCAGGGTGCCTTACTTTATATAATGATATTAAATTAGTGAGTTTATAAGTGGGTAAATATTATCAATCAACCAATCTGATGAAGTAAGCCACCAGTCTGATTCAGCAGCCCATATAAACCGACTAAGTTTTACAAGTAAAAATCCGAGTCCTATCCAATAGACTTTATGGATGCTTCCTCGTTTCCACCGATCATAGCCCATAGCAATAAATACGGGTGAAAGACTCATTAAAACTAAAACTAAGAAACCTTCAGGCATCCCAATTTCTCTTGCAATTCGAGCAACAGGAGCTTCCATAAGTGATGCCGTAGCCAATACCATAAAGCGTTTATGTATTGCAGGATTTTTGCGATATAAAATTGCAGCAGCAAGTAGAATAGCAAATGCCAACAGATCGCCGAGGGAGGCTATTAGTGGGACAGCATAATTTTGGGTCTGATGGTCTTCTCCAACACCGGGAGCAATAACAGCAAAGGTTACGATAAACCCAAGAATCAGAAGAAGGATCCCCCAAGGAATTCCGAAATAGCTTCCGATTTGTTGATGAAAATTGATGTTACCTTTGGAGGCTAGAACCGATTGACCAAGAAAAAGTACCAACCATGCACCAAAGACAACAACATGAACATGAATTAACCAATGGGCATCCAGTGTACCAAAAAAGAAAGGGCCAAAATAATTGTTCCAAAAACCAATAATCGCGATCACAATCATAAACAGGGCTAACCCAATATAAAAATAACTATCTATGATTGGTTTTGAATCGTTATCAACAATACTATCCACTTTTTGGGAAGTTTGATTACCCATAATCACCCCTCTATTTACTCTTGTCTTGATGACTCCTGTCTTTACAAATAAATATAATTAATAAAATGTTGTTAAAGGGAGGCAGAAAAGCAAATTAGGGGGGGCTTGGAACATCACGTATAAGCTGCAGGCGCAGAAATGTTGAATTATCAATTATCTAAAACTGATTTTTAAAGCCAAGCACAAACGATGGGCGGACGCGTTAATGCTGAGATTAGCTGTCGGACTTAATGATTATTTAGCATTTTACTCTTTATGAGTTCAAAATCATGCTTAGCTATTTCTAAAAATCCGTTTATTAATTTATATCCCCAATTATTGACGTCATCCACAAAGAGTAATTTTTCAAGAAGGGGGTGTATTTTTAATTCCCCACAATCCCAAAAATCTACGTCCCTTCGATAAGGTTTAAAATTAGTGTGCAACTGCTTTTGATATATTTCTCTCTATTTAACGAAACCAATTGCTGTAAACTTTTGATAAAAGATATTGGATCTAAGCTTCTGTTTGGAAGAATAAAAGATAATTCCATCACCAGTATTCATTTTTGCTAAGGGCCATTTCTTACCATGGCAAGCCTGACAAAACTCTCCTTCTTTTGCAGCTTGAACATGCTCTTTAGAAGCGACAATGATCCAATATTTCATGATGGAAAATTAAATTGAAATAGAATCAACTACTTTTGTCTGAATCGGGTCGAAGCTTTTCACAAGTTCTTCTGCTTCTTTCATATGAGAAATAGCAGCAGAATTGTACAACATTTTTTCAAAATGCTCTTGGCTTTCTCACTGGGCATAATTGACTACCCGTTCCCCATCCCCACTTTGATGAATGCTTGCTGAGATAAAACCGGGCAGATTGCTCATGGTCTCGTCGGTAGCTTCAATGAGTAGATCAACAAGTTCTTTTTGGTTGGCCGGATCGACATAAAAACCATTAATTAAGGTGAAGACATCTTCATTTTGATCAATGGTGATCATAGATATTAAATAAATTTCAAGCTATGTTATCAGCACACTGGTATTATAGTATCAGTGTGCTGATATTTCAATAATTAATTATGGTTGATCAACAGTTAGGATATGTGATTAAACGTGTGCAACAATTGTTGCGCACACGGATGGATGAAAAATTGGATGTTGTTGGAGTAACAACACCTCAATATGCCGCATTAAGTATTTTGGAAGAAGATCAAGGGCTGTCAAATGCTGAATTAGCACGTCGCTGTTTTTTAACGCCCCAAACGATGCACAAAATTATAGTTGGGCTGGAATCAAAAAGGATTGGTTGAAAGAAAATCAGATCCTTCTCATGGAAGGAAAATCAATACTCTTATAACTTCAGAAGGAAAGAAGTTACTCAAAAAGGCATACACGATAGTGCAAAATATCGAAGATGAAATGACAAGTCATTTAACGCAAAAAGAGATTAAACAAACCAGAAAAAATTTAGAAAAGTGCATTAAACCACTCGAGGATAGCTAACGAATTGGCGCATAATAGGCGTAACAGGATCCTGATAAAATACATATTTTGAATGTTGCTCCCCCAAAAGCAAAGGACGCAGTCCCGCGATGAGTTGTGTTTGACTTAATGCGGGGGGATGTGGATCGAGGTCTTTATTTAGTGCTGAAGACAAAATGACTCAAAAATAACTGTGCGAAAAGTGACTTTTCAACTTTTGCTTCATCGAGTGGATTGCCCCACCATAATCCTTCGCTGTTTGCCAGTAAAATGAAGGTTAGGTTTCGTTCAGGCACTTTCAGATAGAGGGCGGAAAATCCGGCTTTTTCATCCCATCCGTAATGCCAGATAAGTTTCTCGCCCTTGTAATCCTGCACGTACCAGCCAAATGCATAGGGAAGCTTGGTACCATCGGGAGCCTCTGCGGGCGTGAAGAGTTTTTCCATTAGCTGATCAGAGCCAAGCGTGCCGGTGTCGAGGGCAATATCATATTTGGCAAGATCATGGACCGTTGAGATGATACCCGCTCCACCGGCCAGATGGCGTTCCAGGTGCTTTTTCCTGGAGAATCCACCATCGCTATATTCAAATCCTTGTGCCATATCAAAAAATACGAGTGCCTTTTCGCGCTGCCACATGCTGGACATCGTTCGATCCATGTCTGCAGGTCCCAGAATATTCTCCTGAATAAATCGTGCCATGGTGTTTTGGCGCCCTTCAGCAGCTGCGATCGGATTTCCGTACACATATTCAATGTAGCGGGAAAGCCGGGAATACATAATGGGATTGTATAAAAACTGGGTTCCCGGTTCTCCATTGACGGTGTGGTTGAGGACGTTCCAGATAGTGATCGCCGTATCACAGTGGAGATTCTCGCCAAAAATAATGTTGGAATTTGAAAGCCGCCCGCAAAAACTGTCCCAGCCAGGCATATCGTTAATCCTATTGTGTAGGTTAATTACGCTTTCTTCTTCAAGCTGAAGAAATAGTAGTCCCAGAAATGTTTTCGTGACTGATGCAATCCAGAATGGAGTGTCAGCCGTAACAGCTTTAAATGTTGCGCCATCACCGGTATCAAAATGAGAGCTGCCAAAGCCTGTTGACCATGCAATATCCTGATCTTTAACCACGGCAGCAGCAAGGCCCGGAATATGATTCGCCTTTCGCAAAGATAAGGTATCGCACAAATAGTATGGATTTAGTAATGGTTCTGTGGCTGTTACGAAGAGTTATAAATGAAGTTGCAGTTTATTCGGTGCCGGATTGGGACATCGGTTGGCTGGCCGGTTAAAGATCTGGGATGGTTCCCGATAAGTGTCGGGAGCAGCTTCTGCCCATTGGCGGAAGATAAGTTCCGACAGCCGTCGGAATGTGGATGCCGGCAGGTAATCCGAGCGTGATCAACGAACCCGGTCGCCAGCTACAGGTTATGGTTGTAGAATTTAAAAGATAAGTGATAAAACAACCTGGGTGAGGACTGTCTGCTTAACATTTTCCTTTTTACTCTAGTTTCTCTTTGAAAGAGGTCGCTTATAAACGATGTATTAGTTGATGGTTAAAAGCGTATCTTTCCAGTGCATTGACGGTTCAGGGACGAGGTCAGAACCATTCCTTTTTTGAGCGATAGGCTCAACCCTTTATTTGGTGGCTTCGTCCTTTCTGAATCCAGACTCAAATAGAAATTTAGCCCCGGGGCCAATAGAGTTAATGAGATACGGTTCGAATGAACCTCAACGCTTAACCCATAAGCATAACCGAGGAAGATATGGACTTCATGTATTTTATTGGTATCGATGTAAGTAAAGATTCCCTGCAATGGGACCTGGTAAGACTACAAGCCGAGGTTATGGACGAACGAGAACCCCCAAATGAGGCTTCTGAAGCCATAGTCTTGTCAGGGAGTGGATTCGAGTGCATAAGATAGCTCTTGCACATTGTTTGTTTTGCCTGGAACCGACCGGGCCTTATTCCCATCAAATAAAACAAACATTGTTGTCAAGGGAAGCGCACCTGTGGGAGGCCTCTCCGTTAAGTATTCATTTGAGTAAAGGACTGATTCGAGGAAAGTCTGATCCGTAAGATGCCCGCCAAATTGCCGTATATGTGCTGCGTTACCGAGATTAAGTGCGGTTGGTCGTCTCCGAAAGTACCAATATCGAGAGCTTACGTCACTTGTTAGGACTACGCCAATTGCTTGTAGATGATCGTAGCAAATACCGGCAACGATTGTGAGAGCTTTCGCTCAACTGGGATCCGCAAGTAGCTGTTGTGCTTCGAAAAAGTCATTCCCTTATTATTACTCAGATAGAGTAGCAAATTAGGAATATTGAAGCGAATATTGATCATCTGGTCGCCCAGAATCTGGAGCTAAACGATCAGTTCCAGTTGCTACAAAGTATTGAAGGCATCGGTCCGATCTTGGCCTTAACGCTTATGGTGGTTACCGTGGGGGATACTCGGTTAAAAAATCCTCGAAAACTAGTTTGTTATGCCGGAGTAGTTCCGTTTGAATACAGTTCCGGGCGCCAGGTATCTTCTCGACGGAAAATATCCCATCGGGCGAATAAAGCGTTAAAGAAGAAACTACATAATAAGTTAATCCACCGAATATACGCGGTCATAAAACGAGGAACGCCCTATGTGAAATATTAGAATAACTTGATTCTAACATAGAAATAAAGGGGTTAGCTGTAAATTAATTTTTGGTACGGTAATGTTAGATTAGATATTGGATAATTATTTAAACCGTTTGCCGATTTCGACGGAAAATGATCTCATTATAAATTACCACGCCCGTTGTAATTAACCCCGTTATCAGAATGGTTGAGGATATAAAATTCACGGCCAAAACTGCTGCCGCACCCAACAGAAAAGGAATAGCATGTCGCCAACCTGTTTTATGGGGTTTAATGTGAAATATCCAGAGCATGACCAGGAAAAAAGCCACCGGTACTGTTATAGCTGCTGAAGCAATTGGATCGCTTATGGCGGTGTGGGCAGTGGTGTGATCTATGTTAACAGCGATCCCTGCTCCAACTGCCGCAACGGATCCAAAAATAAAGTAGTGACCATATCCCCATAGAAATGCTATCTTCCTTGAGGTAAGGAATTGGTGAGCTGATTTGGAGAAATAGAGCCACCAGAATGAGAACAGTATTAACAATCCGCCGGCAATTATGGCAAGTAGGGTATAAAACTCTGCCCCTTGTTCACCAAGAGCAATTTGTACGGCGTTAGTAGCAGCGAGTACAGATTCACCTAATACAATGATGGTTAACAGACCGTAACGCTCTGCAATATGTTCAGGATGCCAGGGGGTCGGATCGGAATATTCAGCCCACGCTGGTACTGCCAGCTCAACTACTGCCATCAATAAAAAACCCCCAAATGGCCAGTAGTTAACTGCAAACATAATGCCCCAACCAATCATCGCTACACATATCCCAATGGCATAGCGTAAATTTGTTGTCTTTAGCGAAGGATCATGGAAGGCGGCTCTGATCCAAAGGCTTGCTAAAGCAACCCGCATTACGAGATAACCGATAAAGATGATGTTGAAATTCTGATTGACAAATCCCTGTTGGACACCGGCGGCCAAAATTAAAGCACCGGCAATTTGTATGAATGTAGCAATGCGAAAGGGGATATCATCATTGTCGTAAGCCGAAGCAAACCACGTAAAGTTCATCCAGGCCCACCAGATAGCAAAGAAAACCATCGAAAAACTAATAATTCCGGACACAACGTGATCTTCCGCTATGGCATGATGTAATTGAGCAGCAGCCTGTGCTATGGCTACGACAAAACAAAGATCAAAAAATAACTCTAAAAATGAGGCTTGTCGATGTTCTTCATTAGGATCTCTTGGCTTCATTAATTGAAACCAAGCAGTGCTGTCAGATTTATTTTGGGGTACTATACTGTTTATAAAAGATTGTCAATTGCTTGTTGTAGTTCTTTGTAATTCAATTCTCTGTAATACATCTCTTCATTGATAAAAAACGTTGGGGTCCCTTCAACATCGTGAGTTATTCCTTCTTTGAGTTGAGTAGCAACGAGATCACGGAACGTACGCTGCGTCAAATCACTCTTAAATTGATTAACATCAAGATCAAGTTGATTCGCAATCTCCTCAATTTTTAAGAGTCGGATTGTCATAGTTTACTGCCAAGAGTTTGAAGGACTATTTTCAGATAAACTTATTGACCCAATCATGTAGTGCCTCCAGGTATTTGCCCAGATATTTGCGTGTGGCTTCGTCCGTCAGATTTCCGTTGCCATCAAATTTTTCATGGGCGCGAAAAACAAGAATTTCCGGTTTTGGCATGCAATAAGAGTTGGAAGCTTCAAGCGCTTGTCGTAGTTGACTCTGACCGCGTGCTGAGCCCGTCATTCCTGGTGAAGCACCCAGAATCCCAACAGGCTTTTTATTTAACGGAGCATCTTTGGGAGTTCGAGAAGCCCAGTCGACTGCATTTTTAGTCACCGCCGGTACGCCATGATTATATTCGGGTGTTGCAATTAGGAGACCATCTGCCTGGCGAATAGCTTCTTTAAATGCTGCAACACGTTTGGGATCGCCTTTGGCTTCCACATCCGCATTGTAAAGTGGAATACCCTGGAGATCAAAAATCTCAATATCCATCGATTCGGGAGCAAGCTCCTTAGCTGCTCTCAAAACCGCTTTATTAAAAGATCCCTTGCGCAGACTACCTGCGAACGCCAGTATTTTTACGTCATTATTGATATCTGGATTTACCATCTGTCAATATTTGAAGATTACATTTATTTTT
The DNA here is from genome assembly GCF_005869845.1 of Fodinibius saliphilus. Lineage (NCBI taxonomy): Bacteria > Pseudomonadati > Balneolota > Balneolia > Balneolales > Balneolaceae > Fodinibius > Fodinibius saliphilus. The sequence continues at coordinate 420,472 of NZ_VAWF01000002.1, forward strand.
TCTAATGCTAAAATAAGCTCAGGCTGCTGTCAAATACTCTCATTTATCATAGAGGATATTCGCCATCATGCCACGAATTACCTGTATTTCTTCTTTGCTAATAGTATGTCCCATGTCTTTATAAATTTGTTTGTTAACATCAGCATTAAGTTGTTCAAACACCGCTTCGGTTTCATCTATTCGTTCGTTGGGTACATGAGGATCATTATCACTACAACCGATGAAAACAGGTGTCTTATCCAATGAGCCTGAGTAATGTTCTTGGTTAATCGTTGGACCAATCAGGCCGCCGCTTAACGCAACAACGCCACCCAGCTTTTGTGGGTGACGAGCAGTAAATTCAGTTGCCAGACAAGCACCCTGCGAAAAACCAAGCAAGATGATCTTCTCTTTGGAGATCCCTCCCTGATTAACATCTTCCAAAAGGTCATGCAAAAGTTGTAACCCGCTCGATATGCCCGGCTGATTCTTTTCCCTGGGTTTCAAGAAGGAATACGGATACCACCTGTGATGCTGTGCCTGCGGGGCAACATAATGAAAATCGGGCTGGGCGAACTCATCGGCCAGCGGAAACATACTTTTAGCTGTTGCACCACGGCCATGCACCATAATCATAACTGCTTCAGCTCGTGATAATGAAGCCCCATGTTCAAAGGTATTAGCTTCTTGATGCGGACCGTTAAACGGATTGTCAGGATCAACTCGGAATAACGCCATTGTTGTGAAAGAGTATCGATTTATGATTATACCGTAATCTCAGGCAGACGTTTTTCAATCATCTCGCGTCGGGATTCCAGCCATGGCGGAAGAATGAGTTTCTGGCCGAGTTTGTCGGCATCTTCATCCACAGCATAGCCGGGTCCGTCTGTTGCAATCTCGAATAATACCCCGCCAGGAGACCGAAAGTAGACCGAATGAAACCAGTGGCGGTCGATAATCTCCGAAGGTTGTAAGCCCATGTTGATGACCTTTTTCCTCATCTTTTTTTGCTCATCCTTGTCCTGAGCACGGAAGGCAACATGATGGATAATCCCCCGACCATTTGCAGATGGTTTATCTTCGCCCTCCTCAATGATAACTGAACCGCCGATAGGGGCATCAGTTGTGTATAGACGGGCGTTCTCACTCCTGTCCGTTTCCTCGAAACCAAATATATTTTTCAAGACATTTGCTGTTGGTTCGGTCTGTTTTAGGCGTAGCGTGGTACCCTTAAAACCACGGATACCATATTTTGCGGGCACAGTACTTTGATCCCAGCCGGGCAGTTTTTTGGCCTGCTCCTCAAAGACAAGCTCAAGTTGCAGACGATCCGGATCTTTGAACCCAATTGTTTGTTGTCCAAACCGGTCATAGGGGCCGTCAAAGTCAATGCCTTCCTCTCCAAAATGTTCGGCCCAGTAATGTATCGAGTCTCCAGGCACAGCGAATGCGACTTTTACGGCCTCCCCCAAACCCGGTTTACCCTGTCGTGCCATCGGCCAAGGGAAAAAGGTGAGACCGGATCCCGGTGAACCTTGTTTATTTCCATAAAAAAGGTGATAGGTGCCCGGATCATCCTGATTTACTGACTTTTTTACCATCCGCATGCCGAGCGATTTTACGTAGAAATAAACATTCCGTTGCGCATTGCCCGCCATGGCTGTAATGTGATGAATACCTTTGTGATGCTGTTCCATTGGTTTGATCTATTTTGATTTAATTAAATTGCTTGTATCCCATCCTGCTTTTTCAACACCTGCTTCCCATGAACTTCTCAGAAAGTTCAACACAGCCTGCTCCGGGTCATCAGCGTTTCTGACATCCTCGTACATCAATAATGCCATCGGGCTTCCACGTTGTTCGGTCCAGAAAGATTCGTCAGGCTCTAGTGGTGCACTGTCGAGATCTTCGGGAGCCGGAAAGGTGTAGGAATACAGTGCGGCATTCGGAATATTTTCATCACCGGCCCAGAACCCAAAACTTATTACTTCATGACTGTACGCCTCTTGGTCCACATGGCCAGCTTCTGGCATCGGCGGCGCCTCATCACCAGAGAATCGGGTTACCGCCAAGTCAAAGCTATGCCAGTATAATTGTACTGGACAAACCTTGCCCTTAAAATCACGGTTAAAAAGCTGGAAAAGACGAACCAGATGCGACAGGATTTTCCAGTACCGCTCCACATACTTTTTGTCGTATCGATTATGCTCCTTGTCTTCTGGAAAAGGAGTATCAAAAGGCTGATCATAAGGTTTTGCAAGAATATCTACATCAATATCTAACTGGTCGAAAATACCAAACAGCTTTTGATAAAATTCTGAAACTGATAGTCCATCGTAAAGTTCAAACTGTTCCTGCTCACCTTGGCTTGTCGTAACCGTCAGCTGGTGATCAATAAAGTCAAAATTAATTTCAAAATGATGATCTTTATAAGGTATGGTACTGGTTCCCAGACCTCGTGTATTTACGTAAAGGGGAACATGCCACCAGTGGTTTTGATGTGGTGTGAGTTCCATCCGGATTTTACCCACGATCTGTACATAAAGATGAAGCGTTTGCTTGGTCTCTTTCCATTCATCAAGCGGTAACGCCGGAAAAGGTTCCATTTCCATAATCTCAACCCTCACTGTTTAATTTTAATCTTGCTGTATCTCAGTCAGATGACAACTATAATAATGGTATTAATTTATTAGCTGACTTGCATTGATGTATGGTAAGAATTACAGTGATCACAAAAGCACTTTAGTCTGCTCCTGTGACAGTTACTTATTTGATAGTTCTTTTCTTACCCTACTTAAACTCTCTGGTGTAATCCCTAAAAAAGAAGCGATCATCCATTGGGGAACTCGGAGCGTTAAATCCGAATATTTATTGAGAAAATTTAAATATCTATCCTTCGCGTTTTTCCCAATTAAACGGTCTATCCTATTTTGTAAGTGGCGTATATGATTTTGAAGAATCCGTTCATTATGCTTTCTAAATTGAGGACTTATCTCAGAAGCTATGTTAATGAATTCTTCATCCAATACAGCTACCTTGGTTGGCTCAATCGCATCAATATAAAATTCGGAAGGCTCATCAAAGTAAAAACTTGCCCTGTCAACAACCAGCCACTTTTCAGGGGCAAATTCCAGGATATTTTCTTTGCCCTTTCTATCGACAGAGTAAAAGCGCAAGAGTCCTTTTTCTACATAAAAGAACTGTTTACATACCTGTCCTTTCTGTAACAGTATTTCATTTTCTTCAACAAATTTCGTGTTTATTCTTTGCTGAAGCTGTTCCAACTGTTTTTCCGTTATTCCCGCGCTTTCTTTAAGATATCTTGTAAACTCGTAACTCATTAATTATTTCTTAAAGTTATAATGATTTGACAATTGAAGCATTTGTAATATTTCAAGAACCTAATGTTCACTTTATGGCTAACGACATGGCGCATAACCGGCAGGCGCCGGAGTGGTGAAGTTGTTTTAAAACGAAAGATTAACTAATAAACCGAAGGGAGGCAAGGAAGGGCGAGGCCTGTCCGAGTTAATGCACAGGATCTTTCCAAAAAGGAAGTCCTCATTTAGATTAGAGATGTTCAACCCTAACTAATCCAAGGAGGACCCCATGATTCACGTAGGAATCGATTTACATACTAATAATATGGTAAATGTCGCAATTACAGCAATGGCGAAGTAATTCGAGAGGCCAAACTGCCGACGTCTCGGCGATCACTGGAGGATTTTTTTGGTTCAATGGAGGGCCCTGTGAAAGCCGTTGTCGAATGCACGAGCAATTGGTATTGGATGCCGGCAGGTAATCCGAGCATGATCACCGAAACCGGTTGCCAGTTACAGGTTGGAAAAATTAGGATTTATGAAATATCCGATAAAAGCATGCTGGGTGAGGACTATCTACTTGATATTTTCCTTTTTGAAGGGGTTATAGGGCTACAATTGGTTAACAGCAATTCTGATCTTGTTGAACAGGTGGGCAAGCTTTTGAGCCAAAACTACAAAATACACAGCAATCATCTTCTTTCGGTTTCAAAGTGGTATTACAGTTTTCACATTCATAGAAGTATTGGCAAGCTCCGGTGGGCATTTCTTCTTCTTTTTGATGTCCACACTCAGGACAAGTGATTACTGATTTCGTAGCTATTTCCATTTTATGAATTGACTAAATCTTGTGCTAAAATTTTATGATTTCTTTGCTGTTTATTTTACCCAAATAAATGGGTAGCTCTATAACCTATGATTATCGCAACTAGGCGATTGTATAATAATGTTATTATTCAACGATCGTAAGTTGTATAAAAGGCTGCTAAGGGCAAAATCGAATATTATAGGGGAATGTAATGGTGCAGCTATGTGCTATAACATGTTGACATAACATGACGGCCTGACCATGATGCAACTTATTTAAAATGGACGTTTTTTGTCGTGAAATTTACCATTATGGGAAATCGTTGAATTAGCGGAAATTAGTAGCTGTAACAGCATAAAATAGAACCCCCACAGATTTAGCTATTTGATTAAGTAGATATTCTACTCCCACCACAGTTCTATTCCGTTAATTTCAATGGCGGGGGAGGCATTTTTCTTACAGGAATGGAAAAAAATTCCAGCAAAGGGGCTAAGAGCCGCTGAGAATAGAATGAATGCGTTTTATAAGCATGCTTTAAGAAGGTTGGCACAATAATTTCATGCTATAATATCTCTGGTTAGTGATCTAAGATTTAATTTAAGAAGGCATTGACCAGAGTCGATAATAAGTATAGGCAGTTAAAGTAAAATACTTGTGCTCACAAAAAGATTGGAGGTTCATGTGAGCGGCAGTAACGGCTTCGGGGAACGCGGTTCCTTAACTAGCCGGTAGAAAAAGAAAAAGCCCCTAACTCAAAAGAGCTAGAGGCTTTAAAAGAGCGATCCGGACGAGATTCGAACTCGCGACCTCCTGCGTGACAGGCAGGCGTTCTAACCAGCTGAACTACCGGACCAAACGAGAGCCCAAATATAAGAACCTTAAGCACCATATGTCAAGTAATATTTGACCTTTTTTGAAATTTTGGTCGACTACAGTAATATGGTTACAATGAAAGCTCAATTTAAAGAAATGGTATTATGTATCAGCCCAAATTTGTAGAAGTTTCCCATGATATAAGTGTTGAGGTAAAACCGGTATATTTAGAAGAAGAATCTAATCCTATAGCGCATAAGCACGTCTTTGCGTACTTTATCAAGATAAAAAATATGGGTGATGAACCGGTACAGCTTGTGAGTAGATACTGGGAAATTGAAGATTCACAAGGTAAAGACCATGAGATTACTGGTGACGGGGTTATTGGGGTACAACCGATCATTCAGCCTAATGATTCTCACAGTTATAATAGTTTCTGTGTGCTAAAATCTTTTGAAGGAAGTATGCAGGGACATTACACCATGAAGCGAGAAGATGGTGAAACGATTGAAGTGCGTATTCCAAAGTTTTTATTAGTTTCTCATTTGTTGAACTAAAAAAAAGAGAGCCGCAAGTATCAGTTGCGGCCCTCTGTCGGGATGGTGATGGGATGTATTTAGGGATACATCACATTATTGATTCAAAGCCTTTTCTATCGCATTTGTAAGTTTCTTGCTTTGAGGTTCAACATCGCTTCTGAATCGGTGTAATAAGGTTCCTTCTTTACTGATTAAAAACTTTTCAAAGTTCCATTTGATTTCACCGGTAAAGTCTGGGTTCTCTGCGGAGGTTAGGTGATCAAATAATGGGTGCTGATCGTTACCTTTTACCGATACTTTAGAAAACATCGGGAAACTTACCCCATAGTTCACCTTACAAAACTTTTTAATCTGCTTATCCGTTCCGGGTTCCTGTCCGCCAAAATTATTTGCAGGAAATCCTAATACATTAAAGCCTTTCTTACTATATTTTTCATGTAATTTTTGGAGCCCTTCATATTGAGGGGTATAACCACATTCCGATGCGGTATTAACGACAAGGAGAACCTCTCCCTTAAATTCGTTTAAAGATGTTTCTTTTCCATTAATGTTTGTAGGTTTGAAGTCATAAATATTGTCTACTGTAACATGTGTTGTTAAAGACATCGCTGAAATTATTAATAAGTAGAAGAATGTTTTCATTTATAGAGAACTGTCTTAAAAGTTTACATATATGAAATGTGATAATACGCTTAAGCATTCCAGTAAATTAAAGTTATTTTTACGCTTTTTACCAACAATTATTGCTGTAATATTATTGTCGGTAATGGTGCCCGCAGAAAGTATGGGACAAATGTTTTCAGTAGGTGAAAAGGAGCCCCAATTCAATTCCCCCAACACAAATTTCTTTTTAGGGGTAGAAGCAATGGATGTGAGTTATCAGGGGCTGCGTTCTATTGATAATAGTGCTGGTCAGTTTGAGTTTGCAGGGCCGATTATTAAAGTGGGGTATAGAAATCAATTTGTGAATCTACACTTGAGCACGGGGGGCCCGGTATCGGGAATTGAATATGTCGGTTATTTCGAGGTAGGGGGGGCGTTAAATGTGCTCATAGATCTATATCAGTCAGAAACTATTTCTTTATTTTTACCCATCCATATTTCATCACGCTTGGTAAATATGACTAACAGCAAGAACTTTTATCCTCGCTTTAATAATTTCCGATTTGGGAATTTATCCGGGGGGCTGGGGCCTAAAGTATTGATCCGCCCGGCAGAGAAGATCCGTATTGATGTGAGAGGTATTCCAACCTATGGTTTCGCCTTTGCTTCAAGGGGGTCGCAAGGGGGCTCTTTTGGATCTGTTGATCTACAAGGCCGCCTTTATTTTGATCGCTTGTTTGGAGATGTTGGTTTGAGTGTGGGGTATCAGTATGACTTGAGAAACTATGATATTGATGAAGATGTATATGATTATAAAATAAAAGGTCATATTTTTGAGCTAGGTATCACTTTTTAGAAAAGGTCTTATGAAAACAGAAAATTTACTTTTAGAACTTGAAGAACTGGTAAAACAGGCCGGCTATACCATTCGTAAAGAAAAAGGTACCTTTAGGGGTGACTCCTGTGTAATGGAAGGAGAGATGTTAGTGGTATTAAATAAGAAGAAACCTCCTCAGCAACAGGTAGGTCTGTTGGCACGTGTTCTTAAAGATAAAAATCTGCAGGACATTTATATCAAACCAGTAGTGCGTAAACAACTGGAAGAGCTGTGGGAACGGTTTGAGGAGTTTAAAGACAGTGAAATCGAGGAACTGGATATCGAGCTGTAATAATGGAATTTACTTTTTTGGGTACGGGAACATCAATGGGGGTACCTATTGCCGGTGGATTTGGCAAGGAGCAGCTTGATGGGGATCCCCGAAATATAAGGTGGCGTTGTTCGGCATGGGTAGAAACCCCCAAAGCCTCTATCGTTATTGATACCGGTCCGGAGTTTCGGTTGCAAACTATAAGGTCGGGTTTGTCACAAGTAGATTTGGTTCTGATCACCCATGAGCATATGGACCATATTGCCGGTTTGGATGACCTGCGTCCCTTTTGCTATAAGCAAGAACAAAAAATCCCGGTTTACAGTAGTGCTTCCTGTTTAAAAGCTATTCGCAGCCGATTTGACTATATGTTTGGTCCTGACAGGTACCCGGGGGCAACTGATATTGAACTGAAGGAAATTAAAGCGCCCATTTCATTTCGTGACGTCAATATTACGCCCTTGCCGGCCATTCATGGAAACGTTAATGTACTGGGCTACCGGCTTAATGATATTTCTTACCTGACCGATGTGAAAGAGATTCCCGAAGAAACGAAAAGCCTGGTCCGGGGCTCAGAGGTAATGGTACTTAGCGGATTACGCTGGAAGCCAGAGCACCCTACCCATATGACTATTCCCGAAGCGGTGGCGATGGCAAATAAACTGGAGATTCCACAAACCTATCTTATTCATATGAATTCTTATGTGAATCACCAGGAGACAAATAAACGATTGCCGGATCATGTAAAGCTGGCCTATGATCAGCTCACAATAGAGATATAGGATTTAATAAAGCTACAGATAGATAGAAAAGCCCCGTAAGACCGTTTCTACTGCTTCTGTATGGCTGGGATCCTATATTCTGCCGTTAAACAAACTTCTTGAGATGGTCCTTTTCACGCATGTAATTAACAACATCTTTAATTCCTTGGGAGTCGTCAAGATTGCACACCATAATTGCAGTATCAGTTTCTACTACCGCAAGATTCTCAACTCCAATAAGGGCAATCATTTTGCCGCTGGAACTTTGGATGAAATTGTTTTTAGCGTGTGCTAATGTCGCATGCTCACTTTCGATAACATTTCCGTCTTTGTCTTTAGGACGAAGGTCATAGACCGCTCGCCAGCTTCCCACATCATTCCAGCCAAATGAGCCGGGTACTACAAATACGGAATCAGATTGTTCCATAATCCCGTAATCAATAGAGATAGAGGGACATGCGTGGTAAAACGCATCAATGGAATCTTTTTGCTTTTTTTCATTTAAAGAAGATTGAAGCTTGTTAATCTCTTCGGCGATATCAGGGAGGTGTTGTGCAAATTCATTAAGAATAGTATTAGCCTGCCAAACAAACATACCGCTATTCCATAAGAAGTTTCCTGCATTGATAAACGTTTCAGCAGTTTCTCGGTCTGGCTTCTCTCGAAACTGCTTTACCCGCTTTACGTTATGGTTTTTGAAAGTATCAGAGTGTTGCTCATCAAACTCAATATACCCATAACCGGTTTCAGGTCTGTCTGGTTTAATACCGATAGTAACTAATGAATTATCGCTGGAAGCTTTGGATTCGGCAGATTCCAGGATAGATAAAAAGGTCTCAGTATCACTGATAAGGTGATCGGCAGGCAGTACAACCATTGTAGCGTCTGGGTCACGATCATGAATCAAAGTTGCTGCTGCAGCAACACATGGAGCAGTATTTCTGCCTACTGGTTCCCCCACAATATTTTGGGTGGGGACGTTGGGTAACTGCTCTTGTACCAGGTCTACATACTTATCATTTGTTATAATCCAGACCCGTTCTGCCGGTACCAATGATTCAATACGATCTACCGTAGATTGCAACATCGTACGGTCGCCGAAAATATTTAAAAACTGTTTAGGATGGTCTTCAGTACTTCGAGGCCAAAAGCGGGTGCCGGAACCTCCGGCCATTACAACAGCATGGAGCATGTCTCTTCGATTTTTTAAAGTGATTTTTGACATCCAAAAGTAGGGATAATTTGGACAAGAAAGAAAAGCGAACACTCGATAATTAGCCTCAAGTTATAGGCGAAGTACGATCGAGATAGTCATGACAGATTACATCAACAAGTTTTTGTGCAGAATTAGCATAGCTGGTATTGGGATAGTATTCTATAATCTTTTCTGCCATATAAATAGCCGCAATATACTGTTCTTCTTCGGCAAGAGAATGTGCCAGCTTAAGGGTGGCATCGTCTCTGTTTGCCGCAGCTGCAGTAACTAGACCGGTAACTAAAAATATGGTTTCACTATTCACATCTTTCATTATAATACTATTCTGGGGGAGTAGCTTCAGCAGGGGGCGTATCTACTTTTGTGAGCGTAAAACTAAAAGTAGAACCTACATTTGGCGTGCTTTCGATGAAAAATTCTTCTCCATGTGCCTCCATAATATGTTTAACAATAGCCAGTCCCAAACCGGTTCCTCCTTTTTCACGAGAGCGAGATTTGTCAACCCTAAAGAATCGTTCGGTGACCCTGTCAATATATTGTTGATTTATACCAATACCCGTGTCTTCTACATATATCAATACACGACTGTTGTCTTGTGAATAAGGTTTAACTCCAACAGTTACACTACCCTTAGGTTTATTATATTTAATAGCATTTTCCACCAGGTTTATCAGTACCTGCTTAATTTGATTATGATCGGCAGAAACTAATACGTTTTGGGGAATATCTTCTGCGGTAAGCGAGATTTCTTCCTTGTCTGCTTTGTATTGTAAGCTTTCAACAACATCACGAATAACATCGCCAATGCAGATATCCTGAATCTCCGACTTTAATTCTCCGGTCTCTAACTTTGATATTTCCATGAGATCTTTAGTGAGAAAAGTAAGTCGATTCACATTTCGCATGGCTTTTTTAAGAAACTTTCTGTTTACGTTGTCATCTTCAATAGCCCCGTTCAACAGTGTTTCAATAAAGCCTTGTATTGCAAAAATGGGTGTTTTTAATTCATGTGAGATATCCCCAATAAATTCTTTCCGATAGTTTTCTATTCTATTGAGTCGTTGTATTTCACGTTCTACTGTTTTACTAGCCCTAATGGACTGTTTTATAAGATAGTCAAGTTCATCGTGTCCGCCCGTTCTGAGATCTTCATAATCCCGAAACCGCTTGCGGGCGATATTTCTGTTAATTTCGTTTAGCGTTTCTAAACGTGAAGACTGAAGGTTGTAAATGATTAAATAAGTGGTGATACAGGCTATGATAGCCAGTAAAGTGCCTGAAGCCAATGCGTTTTTCCAATCAAGGTTTAAAAAAGTTAAGCATCCAATGGCAGTGAGAGTACCCAGAATCAGAGCCGAAAATAGTGCGCTCCGAAAGGCGAGGCGAGAGGATTTTTTAAATGGATTCCTTTTCATTCTTTAAAACGATATCCTACACCTTTTACGGTTTCAATATATTTTTTGCCGATCTTCTCTCGTATTTTACGAATATGCACATCTACTGTGCGATCCACAACATATACATTGTTACCCCAAACATGATTAAGCAAGGTCTGCCGGTCCATAACTTTGCCTTTTCGACTGGCCAGATAATAGAGCAATTCAAACTCTTTACGGGGGAGCTGGTATTCGTCATCTCCCTGGCTAACAATATATCGGTCTTTGTCGATAACAATATCATGGACCTCAATTTTATCCGTCATCGTTTCGGTTTTTTCGAAACGCCGTAATACTGCCTTAATACGAGAGATCAGTTTTGTTGTGCTTATCGGTTTGGTAATATAGTCATCCCCGCCTTTATCCAAGCCTTCAACTTCGGTTTTTTCGTCGCCCCGAGCAGTAAGAAAGATAATGGGGATATGGCTTACTTCCTTATCTTCTCGAATTTTTTCTACTACTTCGAGTCCATCCATTTTAGGCATCATGATATCGAGTAGCATAAGGTCGGGGTTATGCTCCCGGGCCATTTCTATTCCTTCGAGCCCATTTTCTGCTTTTAGTACATTGAAGCCCTCTTTTTGTAAATTATATTCTATTAGGTCCAGCAGGTCTTGTTCATCGTCAACAACAAGGATGGTTTGTTTGTCAGGCACGGGCAAAGAGTTTATTAAAGTATTTAGTTGAAGTAACGCAAGTATTACGTTACTTATATATTCCTAATAGTACGAAGCCCCGTCCTCAAATTAAACCTCAACCCTGTTAAATAATTGTTATCTATCCAGTTGGGAGAGGGCTTTTTTGACTAATTTCTGAACGTCTCCATCAATAGATTCGCCTTTTGCTGCCAGTTCTATAGACTCTTCGGCATCCCGTTTTTTAAACCCTAATGATTGAAGCGCCGAGATTGCTTCTTCTTTGACGTTTCCTGATATATTGGTTCCGCTGCCTGGCTGATAGGTGGCATCCACCATTTCTGACATTTTATCTTTGAGTTCCAATATCATGCGTTCGGCCGTTTTTTTGCCGATTCCTTTAATTTTGGATAACGCCGATTTGTCTTTTTGGACAATGGCCCCCGTGATTTCTTGGGCCGGGAGACCGGAAAGGATCGTGAGCCCCAGTTTGGGCCCCACGCCTTTTACCGTAATTAAGAGTTCAAAAAGATCTTTTTCATTCTGATCTAAAAATCCAAAAAGCCGTTGATCATTATCGGTAATATGATGATAGACCAGTAGTTCGACCTCTTCTCCTTCCGAGGGTAGTTTTTCCAAGGTTTGAGATGAAATTTCGAGGGCATATCCTACATCACGGACATCAACGATTAATTGTTCTTCTGCTTTAGCGTGGATAGAACCTTTGAGGTATGCAATCATAAATAATGTTAAAGTGTATCTTCTAAGAACTTATTCGATCGGGATTATTAGCAACAAAGCTTTCCCAGCTGGATTTACTGTTATTCTGATGTCGTTTTTTGTCGGAATTTTGAGTTTGTCCCGGAATGCTATTTTGTTTCATCAGATGACACCAGGCAACGGCAAGGGCATCAGTGGCATCTTTCGAAAGCTTTTCATCGGGCAGGCTAACCATTTTGCGAAGCATAAAAGCGACCTGTTTCTTGCTGGCATTACCATTGCCGGTAATCGATTTTTTAACTTGTTTCGGATAATATTCTGTTACGGAGATGTCACTGTTGGTAATAGCCAGCATCGCTGCCGCCTGGGCCCGCCCCAACTTAAGCATTGCCAGGGGATCTACTCCATATATGGGAGTTTCAACAGCACATGAAGTTGGTTCAAATGAGGAGATTATCTTTGAAACTTCTTCAAAAATAAATTGTAAACGATCGGCATGGTCATCCATATGTGCCATTTTTAACACATCGCAGCGTAGAGAAAGTAGTTTGCCATTTTGTTCTGTTAGGATAGCGTAGCCGGTATTTCTGGAGCCCGGGTCTATACCTAGGATGAGATCTGACATAAAAAAAGGTCGAATGCTAATTTTTTTTAATATAACGCATTCATACCATCATTACATCCCCAAAATAAAAAACCCCAGCGAGTTACCAATCGCTGGGGTTACTAATAGGTAGGGTTACCTATGCTTAGAAAGTTACTTTGTAAAAGGTCTCAGTGTACGTTGTTTGCTCAAATAAGTTACAATTTCGTTATGACCAAACTTTGAAGCTAATGTTAATGCTGTATTACCATCATTGCTTTTATGGGTTGTATCAGCACCTCTGGCAACAAGTTTTTGTACTACATGCAGCTGACCTGACTTACTTGCTACCATTAACGCAGTAAATCCCTCTTTATTATATTTATTTACGTCTGGATTGTGTGATAAAATAATATTTAAAATTCGGGGGTTCCCTATTTGGGCTGCAACCATTAAAGGGGTATTCCCATGTTTATCTACTGTATCGATATCCGTACCGTCTGATAACAGTACATTGATGCTTATATAATCAATACTGCGTATTGCAGTAAAGATATTGTCCTTGATTACTTTTGGAGTGGGATTAGCTTCGATACTAGAAAATGCCATTGCAGACATAATAAGAATCAGAATTAATCCTTTGATTGATTTCATAGTTTTTTGAAAATTTTGAGTTTTAATTCGGAGTTGCTTTCTCCTTTTTCAATGCACTTAAAAATACGGAGGTCCTGAAGAAAAGTTTTGCATATTCGATGCTGAAATGAGAAATAGAAAGGTTTAGCAGGAAAGTCAGTAACTCCTAATTAATTAAGGCAGCGGAGGGGGCGGGGTTAATTCTTAATTCAAGAATAAGAACTGTCTTGAAATGCGTAAATACGGGGTTGTATGTTTAATATGAAGATATTGTAAAGAAGGGCTTGTACTGTGCGCGAAGATATAATGTGCAATCAAATTATATAAAAAACGATAACCGGAACCCCATCAAAGGTATTGGTATGACTCCGGGTAAATTATTCCCGGAGCCTAATCGATTGCTTCTACATAAATCAGTTAGTCATATGTTTTAAAAGTCTCTATTCGAGAGAAGTAACTTTGTGCCGCCTCTTTGACTTTGGGCGCAAGCAACACAGCAGAAACCATTGTCGGGATGGCCATAAGAGCAAACATTCCGTCAATAAGATCAATAACAGCCCCAATGGAGGCGATAGCTCCAAAGATGATTGACCCTACGTAGAAATAGTTGTACAGGTGCTGGTATTCGGCACCGACTAAATACCCGAGACATTTAGTACCGTAATATGAATATGTGAGCATTGAACTTATGGCAAAGAATACCACACATATAACTAGCAGGTATGTGCCTACGGTAGGGAGTGCTTCGTTAAAGGCATTAAGGGTTAGGGTAACACCATTTGCTTCGGTAGATTTCCAAACTCCGGTTACTAAAATAGCCAGTGCAGTCATAGTACAAGTGATGATAGTATCGATAGCTGGTCCCAGCATAGCTACTAATCCTTCGCGGACAGGCTCCTTTGTTTTGGCGGCTCCGTGTGCCAGTGCTTCGGTACCAAGACCTGCTTCGTTAGAAAAGACTCCTCGTTGAATTCCGATTACAATAAGAGAACCTACGGCACCGCCCATCACAGATTTTCCGGTAAAGGCATCGGTAACAATAAGGCTTAGATAGTAAGGGATTTCTTCAATATGAATGGCAAGAATGGTAAGTACACATCCCACGTAGATAACGACCATTGCAGGGACAAGGCGTGAGGTTACTTTCCCAATTCGGGTAATACCGCCGAATACGACAATGGAAACGATTACTACCAATACTAAACCCGTAATTAAATCGCCTCCCATATGAGCGTTAGCAGTAACCCATCCTTGGGGGATATATATAGTGTCACGTAAAATCTGTGTGAGCTGATTGGCCTGGAAAATGGGAAGAGGCCCAAACAGTCCTGCAATGGCAAATAAGCCCGCAAGTGGTTTAAATAATACTTTCCATCCGTCGCCCCACTTTTTGGTAAGGCCTTCCCGAATAACGTACATTGGCCCACCTTGAATTTTTCCGGCTGAATCTTCGCCACGATACATAATGGAAAGGGTACAGGTAAAGAATTTAGTGGCCATCCCAACAAAGGCACTAACCCACATCCAGAAAAGGGCGCCGGGACCACCCATAAAGATGGCAACAGCAACTCCACTGATATTTCCCATTCCTACGGTAGCAGCAAGGGCACTTGACAGGGCTTCAAAGTGGGAAATATCCCCAGGGTCTTCCGGATTATCATATTTCCCACGGAGTATGTTTAGGGCATGTTTAAAATATTTGAAAGGGGCAAAGCGGGAATAGAGTAGGAAAAAGAGCCCGCCACCTACCAGTAGGTATACCAACGGCATTCCCCACATAAAGCTAGAGAAATCAGAAAGAAATTGTTCAAGAAGTTTCAGAACAGGACCTCATGTATATTTTATTAGAATGATAATGAAGCGAATATATTAATTTACGCGGCTAAAAAAGATGAAATCAGTGGCCGGAGGGTCAATTTTTGCATTTCGTAACAATTTTGCGACCTGCGCTCGGTGATGCTGGCCGTGAATTATGACATGATGCAAAATGTCGGAAAGCATTGTTTCATAAGATGTGCCACTGGAGTTTTTATAGGAAATAGGCCGATCTATATCTGATTTATTAGAATCAATCAGTTTGTTCCAGTTTGCAGAGAGTGTTTTTAATTTTTGAAGAGCTACAGGCAAGGAATAATCGGGCCATACCACAAGATTTTTTTGAGAGGCGCCGGTAATACGCGCATACCATAGCTCTTGTGCTCCCACAATATGTGCAAATGAATGGATACACTTTTCATCGCCTTTAAAAGGAATATTTTCTTGAATAGTGAACAAAACTTGCTCATTTGCCCACATATCATACGAGAATAACCTGAATAATTGATCGCCTGAATTCATATCGAAACAGTTATGTCATTAAATGAACATTGAAATAATACATAGTTAATGGAATTATACAAATTTTGAAGTAGACTAAAGGCAAGCTATTTTAGTCCTTAATAATAAAATAGCAGATAAAGTTATGCTTTTAGCTCTGGATATTGGTAACAGCAACATTGTAATTGGGGCCTCAGAAAATGGGGAATGGAAATACCAATGGCGTATTCAAACCGATGACAGTAAAACTGCTGATGAATATGGGGTGTTATTTCACAGTTTATTTAATGAGGTGGGAATTGGCTATAAGCAATTACAACGTATTATCATATCAAGCGTGGTGCCTCAGCTTACTCAAACCATAGAAGAAGTATTTAAAAAACGTGTGCATATTGATCCCCTAATTTTGGCTAATGATGTGAATACCGGAATTACAGTGAGTACGGAAAGCCCACATAGTGTGGGGGCAGATTTGCTTGCTGATGCAGTAGGAGCTTATGAGCTTTTTAAAGGTGATTGTATCGTTGTAGACTTTGGGACTGCTACTACGGTGATGGCCGTTCGAGATCCGGGTGAACTGATCGGTGGTTCTATTTGTGCGGGATTAAAAGTTACAATTGATGCTTTGGTCGGTAAGGCTGCACAGTTATCTCAAATTCCACTGGAACCTCCGCAAAATGTAATTGGGAATAACACTATAAAGGCGATGCAATCGGGAATGGTATTGGGGCATCTCTGTATGATTGAGGGACTCATCGATCGCATGAACCAGCAATTTGAATCGGAGAATCCCAAGGTGGTTGCAACAGGAGGGCTATCAGAGAAGGTTGGCCCCTATACTGATTATTTTGATGTTATTGATCCCATGTTGACCTTGGACGGTTTGCGATTAATTATGGATAGGCAGTAGTCTATCTATGGAAATCCATGAACTCCTACACTCCAAAGAATTTTGAAATTCCATTTAGTATAAATTGCACACCAATAGCCATAGCGATGAACCCCATCATTCGGGTAATTGCATTCATCCCGGTGGGACCAATATACCGCGCAGAAAACGGAGCCAACCGCAAGACGATATAAGCTAAAAGTGCTACCAATAATATAGCAACACTGATGATTAACAGATCCATAACCCCTTCTGCCTGTGAAGCTAATCCGATAACTACAGCAATACTTCCCGGTCCAGATAGCATCGGCATAGCCATCGGACTAAATGATATATCCTGTTTCTCTTTGGCGGCTTCTTGGGCTTCTTCAGAAATTTTACGCTCAGAATGATCTGGATTAAGCATGGCATAAGCGGCGCGCAGAATAATAAGTCCGCCGGCTATTCGAATTCCCGGCAGGCTGATGCCGAAAAAACTCATGATATAGGTTCCTGCCAGTAAAAAGATGAGAAGAATGGCGAACATATAGAAGGAAGATTTTTTGGCTGTGGAAAGCCGATCTGTATCTTTATTCCCTTCTGTGAGCGACAGGAATACGGGCATGGCTGCCAGTGGGTTAGCTACAGAAATAATAGAAGTAAAGGCTGCAAAAAAGAGTGTTACAGTTCCTGATAAGTAAGTGGTAAAGAAATCGCTTTGGTTTAATAATTCTTCAAACATAGACCCTAAATATAGGAAAGAGCTTTCGAAGAAGTAACCGGCTTTAAATATTTAACTATGATTTTTTTTAGGGATAATTAAACCTTAGTTTTGGGGATCAAATAAAAAGCTTGATTATAGATAAGAAAGAATGGACACTTCGATATTTCAGGAGTACAGAGTTTTGTTAAGCCAGATAAAGAAAACGGTTGATAACCCCAACAAATCACCTGATGAAAAGTTAGGCGACATTTGTAAATACCTGGCGAACGAGATTGAAGTTTTTGACTGGGTTGGTTTTTATTTGGTTGACCCTGAGGCAGATGAGGAATTGGTGTTGGGGCCTTATGTAGGTGAAGAAACCAACCATACTCGTATACCATTCGGAAAGGGTATTTGTGGACAGGCAGCTGAGACCAATGAGACCTTTGTAATACAGGATGTGAGTAAGGAGGACAACTATTTAGCTTGCAGTTTAGAGGTAAAAGCTGAGATTGTAGTTCCGGTCAAAAAAGATGGAGAGTTTGTAGCAGAATTAGATATTGATTCCCACACAAAAGATTCGTTAACTGAGGAGCATCGAAAAATGCTGGAAGAGGTATGCAGTATTATTTCTCCGTTATTTTAATAAAATAGGTAGGTAATGAAGAAGCTATTTCTAGGTGTATTAGGGCTCTTTTTTGTTGTAAACATAGCACAGGCACAAGAAAAGGTTATCCGGTTGTCAGCTCCTGTCGAAAAGGGGGATGGTTATGAGGTTTTTGGCAATGAATTTCCCCAGGAAACGGATATTACTAGTCTGAACCAGCTTATTGCAAAAAGCTCGGAATATAAGGGGAAGCAAATTATGACTGGTGGAAAAATAAAGCAGGTATGCCAGAAGAAAGGGTGCTTTTTTATGCTGGCAGCCCCAAATGGTAATGTCAGAATTACATTTAAAGATTATAGCTTTTTTGTTCCCACAAACAGTATGGGAAAAAAAGCAAAGCTAGTGGGTAAATTTGAAGTTAAGGAACTATCCGAGGCACAAGCTAAACACTATGCAAAAGATGCAGGTTCTGACAGCAAAGAAGTTGAAGGGCCACAAAAAGAGTATAGTGTTATTGCTACATCCGTAAAAATTATTGATAACAAGTAGTTTTTTGATAGCAAAATGTAAGCCCCGATTTTCAGATAAAAGTCTGTTGTCGGGGCTTTTTTTACCGCAATATTTTAGTATTAATATTGGGGTATATTGGCATCAATTTCTTCTGACCACGCTAATATGCCTCCTTTTAGGTTATATAAATTATCAAAACCATACTTTTCCTGTAGTTTTTTGATCGCATCAGAGCTGCGTTTTCCACTGCGGCAGTGTACTACCACTTTCTTATCCCGACTTATTTTATCGGCGTGATCAAGTATTTGATCCAGTGGGATGAGGTCACCTCCAATTTCTGCAATTTCTACCTCATGGGGTTCACGCACGTCAACAAGTTGTACCTCTTCATCATTATCGAGCCAAGACTTGTATTTTTGAACGCTTACTTCCGGAACATCACTTTCCTCTTCTTTATCTTCTGATGGAATTCCGCAGAACGCCTGGTAGTCAATTAGTTCAGTGATCTCAGGATTTTCGCCCCGTAATGGGTTGTCCTCATTTTTTGTCACATTTACTTTTCTAGTACTGAAGTCTTGGGCGTCAAAAAGGAATAGTTGTCCCGAAAGTGGGTCGCCAATACCGGTAATGATCTTTATGATCTCACTGGCTTGCAGACTGCCAATAATGCCGGGAAGTACACCTAATACGCCCGCTTCTGTACAACTGGGAACCATTCCCGGCGGTGGGGGTTCGGGAAACAGGTCGCGATAATTCGGGCCGCGCACGCCTTCCTCATCCTCATAATTAAACACAGAAAGCTGTCCTTCAAATTGGAATATGGATCCATGAACATTGGGCTTGTCCAACATTACGCAAGCATCATTAATAAGATAGCGTGTGGGGAAGTTGTCGGTGCCGTCGGCTACCACGTCATATCCTTTTATGATATCCAAAGCGTTGTCACTGGTTAGCCGTACATTATGGATCTGTATGTCAATGTGAGGGTTATTTGCCAGTAGTCGTTCTTTGGCGACTTCTACTTTAGGGCGTCCCACATCAGAGGCCCCAAACAGTACTTGTCGATGTAAATTACTTGCCTCTACCGTATCGAAATCTACGATACCAATGGTGCCTACTCCTGCAGCTGCCAGGTATTGCAACATTGGGGCGCCAAGGCCACCGGTACCTACAGCTAACACTTTGGAAGCTTTAAGTTTCTTTTGACCCTCCATCCCAAACTCGGGAATAGACAAGTGTCGACTATAGTGGCCCAGCTCATTACTCGAAAATTCTATGTTTTCCCAGTTATTCATAACAATCGTTCTTTATGATATTAAATAATACGTTGTGTTCTATTATCCTCCTGCAATGGCGGGCACAATACTCACTTCTGTATCGTTGTCAATAGCAATGGTGCCGTTTTCATTAGGGGAGACCTTTTCATCTCCGATATATAACTTAATGTAGGAGCGAATATTTCCATTATCATCCAGTAGGTTCTCTTCTACATCGGGGTATTCATCCACAAAAGCTTGGAGTGCATCCGAAAGATTATCTGCCTGTGTATCAAAAGTTCTATGTTGGTTTGTATATTTTCTTAGAGGAGTAGGTATAATTACTTTTGCCATAGTATGTGTCGTTATTTTAGGTTCTGCGTATTTCTGTTTGTTCGATAGATTCTTCTTCAAATTGGCGCTGTTCATTAAGTCGCCAGGATCGTGTTACCTCGGCTTTACCGTCTTGAACTGAAATGATGATATAGGAGAACCAAGGCATCGCTACTTTCCGGTCATGCTCAGATGGTTCAGCCGGGTGGTCGGGGTGTGAATGATACACTCCCAACAAGTCGATTCCATGCTCCAAGGCGTACTTTTCAGCCTTTTGATAGTCTTTGGGATCAATTTGAAAGCGTCGCCGCTGGTCACCTTCTTTAGCATTGTGAACAGGCTGAACTTCCTGTACTATGCGCCGATCTCCGGCATCCCCATAAAAGAAACCACAACATTCGTTAGGATAGTCGGCTTGGGCATGGTTACGCATCGTCTTATGTGACGATTCATTGAGTATCAATTTCATAAATTATAAGCTAGAATAATTGGTTAAAAACTTCTCCGTATTTATCCCCGTTGTCAGGGAAAACAGTTACAATAGTTCCCTTTTGTATTTGTTCAGCTAACTCTAAAGCTCCCAATAAATTAGCTGCGGAAGATGGACTTATGAGTAACCCTTCTTTACGGGCTGTTTCTTTTATTAATGCATAGGCTTTTTCAGTACTCACCGACCAGCTGCTTTCCGGTATATTTTCATTATAAATTGAGGGTGTTTTGGCCGTGGGCAGATGCTTCCAGCCTTCGAGTCCATGCATGGCTATATCGGGTTGTAGGGCAATAAGTGAAATATCATCGTTATACTCTTTAAGGCGTTTGCCGGTACCGGTGAATGTTCCGGTGGTACCAAGACCTGCTATAAAATGCGTGACTTCGTAATCGGTTTGTTCAAGAATTTCAATTCCGGTTGTATCATAATGCGCTTTCCAATTATTGGGATTGCTATATTGGTCGGCATAGAAATATTTATCGGGATATTTTTCATACATTTTTTTGGCTACCTTTTGAGCCTCATCCGTACCCCCTCCCCTAGGAGTTAACTGAAGCTTTACTCCCAGAGCTTTTAGGATTTGCTTGCGTTCTTCCGAAGCATTTTCAGGTAGGCACAGCGTAACGGGAATGCCCAGACGAGCACCAATGTGGGCATAAGCGATACCGGTATTCCCACTGCTGGCATCCAGCAATGATTCATCTGAGTTGAGCTCACCGGATTGAATAGCATCTCGGATAATACGATAGGCCGCACGTGCTTTCACACTTCCTCCGAACTGCTGCCATTCCAGTTTGGCATAAATGTTGACGTTATTGTAGCTGCCTATGTTGTTTATTGGATATAAGGGCGTATGGCCAATAAATGACCGTAATTGAATGGCATTTTGTAAGAGCGAATCTGAAATAGTTTCTAGGGAGTTCATTTTCAGTAATATTAAATTTATTGGGGAAGAAGTAATTGTAGACCCAAGATTATCCTTGGTGTTTAGAGGTGATTACCGATAAGAAAAGAAGGCGTTTAGCGTGGTCGGTAATTAGCTACAACAACAGCAACAACAAAACATAGCACAGCCATAGTGCTTAGCAGAGAGGAGAAATATGTTTTGCGTGTTTTTCAAAATAGAAATATTCTGAATATGAATTGTCTTACGTAAAGTTACGAAATCTTTCTGTTATTGCAATAACCGCTTTTAAAAAATAATCATTCCGAGCTAGAAACAGGCAAATATTAATTTTTTTAAATAACTCTTGACATAAATAAAAACTGTGGCTATCCTAAACGCGTTGAAACGAAAGAGCAACATTTTCGAAATATTATGAGATTTTTGAATTACATCTATAAACCTTTTGCGAACATGCCTATGTGTATGTGTTGTATGTGTACCGCAAAAGGTAGTGGATGTAATTTTCCTGCATAGTTCTGTATTAAATTACTTAAAAAAGCCCACTACCTGCTGCAGGTGGTGGGCTTTTCTATTTTGATATAGAAAATAACACCTCTCCTCCTGCATCAGGTCTGGGCTTGTGAAACAAACTCAATCATAAACCCAACAGAAAACAAAAATAGGTCACTAATTATGCCTGATGTACTAACAAATGAACAAACACTAGTAACTTTAGACTGGGCCTCCGAACATCTCAATGATAAGGATGTCCGTTTTGTAGAAATAGACGTAGATACCCAATCGTATGATTCCGGTCACATTCCCGGAGCTATAGGATGGAATTGGAAAACACAGCTTCAAGACCAGTTACGGCGTACTATTGCGTCAAAGGAAGATTTTGAAAAGCTGCTACAGGAATCCGGTATTGATGAAGATACCACCGTAGTAGTGTATGGGGATAATAATAACTGGTTTGCTGCCTGGGCGTATTGGCTGTTAAAGTATTATGGACACGAAAATGCAAAAGTTCTCGATGGTGGTCGTAAGAAGTGGATTGCCGAAGATCGTGAACTCACAACCGATACACCGGATTATGAAACGACCGATTACACTATCAATGAAGTAAAAAATGAGTATCGTGCTTTCCGCGATGATGTTAAAGAAAACCTAGAGGCTGATGATTTCGGTTTGGTTGATGTGCGTTCTCCCGAAGAGTTTAAAGGCAAAATTGTTGCTCCCAAAGGAGTTAAGGAGCTTTCGCTACGTGCCGGCCATATTCCCGGAGCTTCTAATATTCCTTGGTCAACAGCTGTAAATGAAGATGGTACGTTTAAATCCGAAGAAGAGCTTAAGGCTATCTATGAAGAAGAAGGCATTACGCCGGACAAAAATATTGTTGCTTACTGCCGAATAGGGGAGCGTTCTGCCCACACTTGGTTTGTATTGAACGAGCTGCTGGAATATCCCAATGTCAAGAACTACGATGGTTCATGGACTGAATGGGGTAACCTAATTAATGCTCCTATCGAGCGATAACGGTAATTACTTAATATTTAGTTTTACTCGATATGGGTAGAAAAAGAAAGAAAAGGACAAAAAGTAAAATAGAGAACATAAAAGAGAGCAGCGATTACTTGCGCGCGCCTCTTGCCGATGAAGTGGGGAGTGACTCCTCCCACTTCGGCAAGGAGGCTATACAGGTGCTTAAATTTCATGGCACTTACCAGCAAGATGATCGTGATCTCAGAGAAGGGCGCGATAGACACTACATCTTTATGATTCGTGGGCGAATCCCGGCAGGAAAGATGACAGCTGATCAGTATTTGTCAATTGATAAAATTGCAGATGAGTATGCAGATGGAACACTGCGTGTTACCACACGACAGGCCTTTCAGTTACATGGAATTATTAAAAAAGAGCTTAAAGATACGCTGCGGGCTATTAATGACTCATTAATAACTACACTTGGAGCCTGTGGTGATGTCGTGCGAAATGTTATGGCAACACCGGCACCCGATATAGACGGTCGGCAGGCTAAGGTGCAAGTATTTGCAGATGACCTTTCGGATATCTTATTACCAGCAACAAAAGCCTACCACGAAGTATGGCTCAACGGGGATAAGGTATATTCGGGCAAAGAAGAGGTGATCGACAGTGAACCACTATATGGCCACAGCTATCTGCCCCGAAAATTTAAAATTGGTATTGCTCTGCCAAAAGATAACAGCATCGATGCTCATACCCAGGATATCGGATTGGTAGCACTCTTTGATGAACAAAATGAGATCGAAGGGTTTAACATAATCGTAGGTGGCGGTATGGGAATGAATCACCGTAAAGAAAATACCTTCCCACGATTAGGTGAAGACCTCGGGTACGTTCCCAAAGATAAAATTATAGAGGTCGTAAAAGGTATTATCAGTATTCAGCGAGATCATGGGGACCGGAAGAATCGGAAACAGGCTCGCATGAAATACCTGATCCATAAGTGGGGGCTTGAAAAGTTCGAAAAAGAACTTATCAGTCGAATTGGGTTCGAGCTAGAACCCTTCCGAGAGTTGCCTGACTTTGATTTAGATCTATACTTGGGGTGGAACAAACAATCGGATGGTAATTGGTTCTTAGGTGTGTCTATAGAAAACGGGCGCATCAAGGATGAGGGCGAGTTACAATTGAAAACAGCTCTGCGTAAGATTGCCGATGAATACCAAGTCGGGATACGCTTGACGCCCAATCACAATGTACTGCTGACGGATATTGCCGAAAAGGAGAAAGAGGCGATTACCGATCTGCTTCATGATCATGGCGTGTTGCTGGATAATGAGATTTCAAACCTCATTAAGTACTCAATGGCTTGTCCGGCACTTCCAACCTGCGGGTTGGCAATTACAGAGTCGGAACGGGCACTGCCTGATGTGATTCGGGATCTGGACAAGGTTGTGCATGATCTTGGGCTGGAAGATGAGAAGCTTTCCGTTCGTATGACGGGTTGCCCCAATGGTTGTTCTCGACCCTATGTAGCAGATATCGGGTTCGTAGGTCGTTCACTGGATAAATATTCCATTTTTATAGGCGGAGATCCATCCGGAACAAGGCTAAATACAAAATATAAAGACTTGGTGGAGCGTAAAGACTTGGTCGATGAAGTACGTCCGCTTTTGGAGTACTATTCTGAAAATCGATCGACGGATGAATCATTCAGTGACTTTTGGGACCGTGTAGGTTTATCCAAAGCTGAACAAGTTACAGTTTAACTCTCATTACAATACACTATGAGTATTCAATCATTAACCTTATACGGGAAAGTATATCTCGTAGGTGCGGGGCCGGGTGATCCCGATTTAATAACAGTAAAAGGATCTGAGGTGTTACAAAAGGCCGATGCTGTTGTCTATGATCGATTAGCAAATCCTGCGCTACTATCCCAAACATCGGAGAAGGCAGAACAGATATATGTGGGAAAACGTCCTGGGAAACCCTCTGTGTCTCAAGAACAGATAAATCAAATTATAGTTACAAAAGCCAAAGAAGGAAAAGTTGTTGCCCGGCTTAAAGGAGGAGACTCGTTCGTTTTTGGCCGGGGAGGAGAAGAATGTGAAGCGCTTCGTGCAGAGCATATCTCTTTCGAAGTAGTACCCGGTATAAGTAGTGCTCTTGCAGCTCCTGCTTTTGCGGGTATTCCATTAACGCAACGTAAAATAGCACGTTCATTTACGGTGGTAACTGGCCATACTATTCACAATACCGATACATTTGCGGGATGGAATTACTACGTGCATGCTGATACGCTGGTGATTCTTATGGGGATGGGACGCTTGCCCCAAATAGCCAATCAGCTAATTGGGCACGGTCGTAGTGCTGATACGCCGGTTGCAGTAATAGAAAAGGCTACCTATCAGTCACAGAAGGTAATAACAGCAACACTCAGTAATATTGCTGAAGAGGCGAAGAAGTTATCCCCTCCCGGTACGATTGTAATCGGGGAATTGGCGGCCAAAAGTAAACAGCTTGCCTGGTTTACCCCTGAAAAAAAAGTTGGTATTTCAGTGTCAAATACTAATAGAAGGACGCAAGTAGTGGGATAAAGAATGGATTTCTCAAAAAACGAACTCACTTCCAATGAAGAGTTATCAAATGAATTACTTCGTGGCCTTAATACCCAGTTTGGATTGGCGGGCCCCGATGATGTTTTGCTTTGGGGATATGATACATTTGGCACGGATATGGTTTTGGGTACGGGGTTTGGGCCTTCCGGGATGTTTCTCATTTACCGACTTTGGGAGCTCGGTATTGAAATACCCATTTTCTTTCTGGATACCCACCTTCTTTTTGATGAGACTTATGGCCTAAAAGATAAGGTGGAGGAGCGTTTCGATATCCGGATAACCAGGGTGTCAACGCGGTTATCGCTGGATGAGCAGGCAGAAGAGTATGACGAAAAACTCTGGAATAAAGATCCCAATAAGTGTTGTTACCTCAGGAAAGTGTTGCCACTGCAAAATTACTTGTCGGATAAAAAAGCGTGGATTACCGGTGTTCGTCGCAGTCAGTCCGAAACCCGTAAAAATACACAGTACGTAGAGTGGGATCCCGATAATGAGGTAGTAAAATTAAATCCACTAGCAAGTTATACTACCGAAGAGGTATGGAACTATATCCGTAGTAAGAAATTGCCCTATAACCCTCTGCATGATGAAGGCTACCCCAGTATAGGCTGTATACCTTGTACCGAGGCAGTAGAACAAACGGCCAGTGATGAAAGGGCCGGTCGCTGGAATGGCAGTGAAAAAACTGAATGTGGGATTCATCTTTCTACACAGAAATAATAGAATTACGAAATATATAGTGAAGGTTAGAAATTACAATGGAAACGTTTCCGATTTATTTGCGACGTTTAAACGAACGAAAAACAGTGTTAATAGGAGGTAATGACGAGGCTGAACATAAGGCCGAGCAACTGCTGGATCGTAATGCAAAACTTACGGTGATTAGTCCGCGTTTAACAAAGAAGATGCTTTGGTGGGCCATACAAAATCGATTTAAATGGATCCGCAGAACGTATGAGCAGGGCGACCTGGAAGACGCTTTTATGGCTATAGTAGCTGACTATGAGGGGGATACGAACAAAAAGGTATACCAAGAGGGGCGAGAACGTAATATACTGGTAAACGTTATGGATGATATTCCTCACGCTAATTTTGCTTTTGGTTCTATCGTAAAGCAGGGGCCATTAACAATTTCTATTTCAACCAGCGGCGCGGCGCCGGCTTTGTCGGTGCGGCTTCGCCAGCGGTTTGAAAAAGAATTCGGCCCGGAATATGGAGCATTTCTGGAGTTTATGCAGAAGCTCCGTAAACCAATGGCACGTCACCATGATAGTTTCGAAACTAGGCGAAGGCTATGGTATGAGCTTATTGATTCTGAAGTGTTGACCTATTTTCGGAATGGAAAACTGGAAAAAGCTTATGATCGAACTGCTGAAATTATTGGCGAAAAACTTGTAGAAGAAGTTCTCAACATCAAAAAGGTCGCTCGTTAATTGAACGTAATAATCATAACATCTGAATAATCATTTTTGAAATGGCATATGTAGTAACAGAACCGTGCATTAATTGTAAATATACGCACTGCGCTTCGGTTTGTCCGGTAGATGCATTTCGTGAAGGTCCTAACTTTTTAGTGATTGATCCTTTTGAATGTATCGATTGTGATGCCTGTGTACCCGAATGTCCGGTAGAGGCGATCTATCCTGATGATGAAGTGCCACTGGAATGGGAGCATTATATCGACCTTAACGACCAACTCTCGGAACAGTGGATCGATCATCATATTACTGAAACCTCAGAACCAATGGCCGAGGCGGATAAATGGGCAGACAAAGAAGATAAAGAAGAGCTTTTGCAGGAGGAGTGGGGTTAATAGCCGTTACAGGCTTTAGCCTCCATACTGGTGGGCGGCTGTGAAGTCGCCCCATCAGTATGATTATTGAAAGAGTTATTTAAAGTCTCATGAAAATAACAGCAGAAAACATAAATATGGAAACAGCAATTGGAAACTATCACGACGCACTCTCCCAAATCATTCGTAGAAAGGCTGTAGGGCCAAACGGGAGCCGAAACCTTGAAAGGAAAGATCTGGATATCATTATCCCTGCTTTACAATCAGATGAAGTGTCAATGACTACCAAGGCTGTATTCATTGCGTCGGTTATTATTCAGCAAAAGAATCAGTTGGAAAAGGATCTGCTAGAAGCATGGCGTCATTGGAGATATACCGTGCCTGATACCCTGTCAAACTTCTTTTTTACTGATCCCGATACCAGGTTTTCGACCATTTTACACAAGGTGTTGCAACGCAAAGATCTTAGCGTCAAAGAAGCATCATCAGCTATTTCCTATTTGTTGGAT
This sequence comes from Fodinibius saliphilus, assembly GCF_005869845.1. NCBI lineage: Bacteria > Pseudomonadati > Balneolota > Balneolia > Balneolales > Balneolaceae > Fodinibius > Fodinibius saliphilus. Next base: position 448,042 of record NZ_VAWF01000002.1, read on the forward strand.
GATGATATCCCTAACTATCAAAAGGGGGTGCTGTTGATAGGACAGCGACTGAAGCGTGAGACATTTATGGAAAATAAAACTTTTCTTCAGTCATTCCGGAAGGCTATTGATATTCAAGAGGTGGACGTACCTTTGCTTGTGGATTTGGCCGATCCCTACGATGGATTCCGACGATATCCTATCTATACCCCTTTTATTGCAGCAACCTTGGCTTCCATTGGTTTTCCAACCTATTGCCACGGTCTTTCAGAGGTGGCTCCCAAGTATGGAGATACCATTCATAAAGTTTTGAAATTAGCCGGGAAAGATCCCTATAAAGACAGTACGTCGGTAGCAAAAGACATTGAAAATAGGTCGATAGGATGGGGCTATGTAGATCAGTCAGTCTATTTTCCCAATATGCACAAACAATTGGGTTTACGAGATAAGATCATAAAAAGAACGTTTCTGGCTACATTGGAAAAGCTGTTGCATCCGCTGCGTGCCTCTGAAGGGACAAACTATATGGTAGCAGGATATGTACATAGTCATTATCGGCAGGAATTGGCTAATTTATTAGAGCTTCAAAAATCGTTGGATAAGGTACTTGTAGTGAAGGGGATGGAAGGATCTACCCAGATTGATTTTCGAAAAGATTCGAAACCGGTGTTAGTACAACTGGGAAATCACATGGATCAAGAAGTGAGGGCATTTCCTATCGAGTATTCGCAAGATGAGTGGGATCAGCAGCCATCGCTGGCTGAATATGTGTTGGAAACCGGAACAGCTGCTTTAAAAGGTGAGCATAATGCAGCGCGCGCGATTCTTACTCACCAGGTTAGCCAATTGATTTCAGGATTTGAACCCATTGCGTTAGATGATGCCAGGAATAAAGTGGTAAATGTTATAGAATCGGGCCGGGCCTTGCAGCACTGGGATAATGGGAGTAAGTAAACTTCACCTCACCTTACAAATAAGTCCGTTATGGGCTTTGATATAACCGGCGCGAAGAATGTTGAAGCCGTTTCCCCAGGCATATAGTCCCATCTGACGGATATCCATCAGCTCGCGGTAGCCGTAATTCATGTAGTCACTCATTACGGTATAAAAAGCTTTACTTCGCAGCTGGCTTCGCGGGGTTGTGAGGATGGCATAGCCTCCCGGTTTCAGGAATCGGCGGTGCATCTCAAAAGCCTCATGCTTATACTCGTCGGGGAAATGTTCGATAAGCCCAATACTGACGACGATGTCGAACTCTTTGCCGTATTTAAGGTTCCGAATATCTTCAACCACAAAATCGATATTCATATCCTCGCGGTAATAGACTTTATGATTTCCCGTAGCGGGATTATTGCCCAGGAAAGGATAGCGGGCCGGAAATTTGCCGAAGCGATCGGTTTTACAGAATTCGTCATAATCAACAAGTACGGCATGTCCGCCGGGATACTGAGCCAGTAGCTGCATGGCCTCGTAGCCGTCGGCAGCCCCGAGGAACAGCACCTCTGGCTTTTCTACATCCAGATCCTCAAAGAGGGCTCTTTTTCCGCGGGGATCCCAGATGGCATCTTCTACGCGGTGTACCTTGTTCCAAACCAACAGCTGAACGAGCTCTTCAATGGCCTCGCCGGCACCGTGGACATCCATAGAAAGGAGAGATTGCCAAATTTTAGAGCGGGTTGCCTGTTTTTCTTTGGGCACATCTTTCTGAAATAGCTGGTGGAAAGAGCGATTGAAGTGTGCCCAGCCTTTTTTGACCGGCATCCGTTCGCCATGTTCTTGCTCCCAGAGTTTTTTGCCCTCGGCCCATTTATCCACTTTATAGGGGCGGTTTACCTGATCCCATGAAAGGGCGCTCCAGTCGATATAACTGACATCTTCAAAGAGGTCAGGAGGAGTATCACGCAAGTCTTGGACATGGGTGGAAAGGCGTTCAAAATAGCCTACCTGGTGTTTCTTCTCTTTTGTAGATTCTTGCTGGCGGATGGTTTCCATAGTCTCAACCCCTTATTCATGATTATAATAACATTATAACTATCAGCCTGGTTAAAGTCATTTGAAAGCTGACAACCGTTGTCCGACGACGGATTTTTAGCGTCAATCTTATTTTGGGGCCAATACTATGTCGGCCATGTTCCCAGCAGGGCCAGATCTCCAAATATCAAATCAATACCAGATTGTAATTTACGTAGGCTGTGCTTCGGCAGATTTTACCCTGGCGTAGTACTTGTTTTAGGATCTCCCATTGAGGTTTGTATAGAATCTAAAGGGCAAGGGATGGTTGCAAAAATGATGCTGTTTATTTTTAATAATCAATTGATAGGGCGACTGATGAGCAGTGAACTATCTCCCCTTGAGGGGAGTACCGCGTAGCGGGAGGGATGTTTTTTAATTTAAGGTAGGGAGGAGTCGTCTGATACGGGAGTACAACCCCTTTTTAGCTTAAGTTTAAATATATGACATGGAACTCACAAAGGTAACGGAGGCCAAGAGGTATGGGTTTTTACGTAATAATATAAGTATAATGGTAGGGACACAATGCATTGTGTCCCTACCATTGTGGATGATTTTAAAATGCTATCAAACAAAAAGCCCCTCCCGGCTAAGGAAGGGGCTGAGTAAATGGTAGTTAACACCTTAAGGTTTGAGGTGTAACTACCTGTTTTTGACTTTAGTTATAAAAATACCTTACAAAAACGTACCCGGTTGTAAGTTAGGGTTAAGATGTTTTACTACGGCACTGCCCATCTCTGAAGTACTCACTTCATACTCATTCGCCGGATCGGAATAGATATCCGCCGTACGGAACCCATCTTCAAGAGTCGTTTCAATAGCTAGTTCAATTTCACGGGCTGCATCCGGCATATCCAAAGAGTGGCGGCACATCATCGCCACAGAAGCGATCGTGGCCAGCGGGTTTGCGATATGTCGTCCGGCAATATCAGGGGCAGACCCGTGGATAGGTTCATACATCGCATACTCCTCACCCAGGCTGGCCGAGGGCAGCATTCCCAGAGAGCCCGTAATCATAGAAGCTTCATCGCTCAGGATATCCCCAAACATATTCCCTGTTACAATTACGTCAAACTGCCCCGGGTTGCGGACCAATTGCATAGCCGCGTTATCTACCAGCATATGGTCCAGCCCTACTTCAGGCCACTGCTTGGCCGATTCCATAACGGTTTGTCGCCACAGTCGTGAGCTATCCAATACATTAGCCTTATCCACTGAGGTGACCTTACGGTGACGGATGGTTGCCGTTTCGAAGGCCACATGAGCAATACGCTTAATCTCTTCGGTAGTATAGACCTTGGTGTCTACGGCGCGTTCGTCCGACTCGGTTTGTTCAATATAGCGGGGACGCCCAAAATAGATGCCGCCTGTTAGCTCGCGTACGATCATAATGTCGACATCGCGAATAATCTCCTTTTTTAAAGGGGAAGAATGCAGGAGTGAAGCGTATGTGCGAATAGGGCGCAAGTTTGCAAACAGGTCGAGTTCTTTGCGCAGTCCAAGGAGGGCAGCCTCGGGACGTTTATCCTTGGGCTGATCATTCCATTTAGCTCCCCCAACAGCGCCCAGCAATATAGCCGGGCTGTTCTTACAAGCGTCCAGCGTTTCATCGGTAAGTGGCCGGCCAAAGCGGTCTATACTGGCACCGCCGATTGGAAACGTTCGGGTTTTCAGTTTATAGCCGTGTCGTTTGCACACGGTTTGCAAGATATTAACAGCTTCTTTTGTGACTTCCGGTCCGATACCATCGCCCGGTAAAACAACAATTTCTTTAGTTTTTGACATCGATCATTCCCTCTTTACGTGCAAATTCAAAGATGCCACCGGCGTTTACGATATCCGCGACACTGCCCAGTGGACGTATGTTATAGCTTTTATTTTGTGTAGTATTTGTTACTGTCTGTCTCTCCGGATCGATCTCCAGCTTATCCCCGGTTTCAACCTCTTGGCTGAGGTTTTCCAGGCTTTCGTAGGGGATTACAAAGCCGCCATCTACCGAATTGCGATAAAAGATACGTGCAAAAGTAGGGGCAATGATCGCTTCCACACCGGCAATATCGAGTGAGGCCGGAGCGTGTTCTCGTGAAGATCCGCAGCCGAAATTAGGTCCGCCTACAATAATATTGAAGTCACTTTCAAAGGCATCTTCTTCCACAAGTGGGATATTGCCTTTTGGTAATCCGGACTGCTCATCCGGCACCCCCGAGAGGGCATAGCGACCGTAAAATTTTCGTTCTTCGGGATCGTCGAGACTGTAGACAAGGTGCTCAGCCGGTATAATCTGGTCGGTATCAATATTTCTGCCGAGCACAAAAGCTTTTCCTGTAATTTTTTGTTTACTCATGATAGTTTAACTAGAGATTATTTTTTGGATCAAAATTTCATTTTCGAAGTCTAATGATCAGTTCTCTTCTCAAAAAGTGAATGTCATATGCATTATTCTAAATGACTGTTTCTTGGATGAAGACGCGAGGGTCTGTGATTTTGCCCGTGACGGCCGAAGCAGCTACGGTATAGGGAGAAGCCAGGTATACGGCCGAATCTTTAGAACCCATACGTCCCGGGTAATTACGGTTGGTCGTAGAAATACAGACCTCTTGGTTATTCAGGCGGCCAAAAGTATCTGAAGGACCGCCCAGACAGGCCGCACAGGATGCATTCCCGATTTTACAGCCAGCTTCCTTAAATATTTCAATAAGTGGACGCCCATTGAGGGTTTCTGTTTTCAAACCCCGGGCAATTTCGGTAGTAGCAGGAACGACATAGGTATCGATCTTGAGATCGTGTCCCGTAATGATTTCTGCGGCCGCTTTAAAATCAGAAAGCTTGCCGCCGGTGCACGAGCCGATATAGGCACGGTCCAGTTTAGTGCCTTCCAGCTCAATAGCCGTTGCTTTATTGTCGGGACTGTGTGGTTTAGCTACCATCGGGACCATCTCTTCGAGATTATATTGATAAGTACTGTGGTATTCGGCATCCGGGTCACTGTAGACCGCCTCAAAATCTTTATTGGTGCGTTCCCGTACATAGGCTTCTGTCTTGGTATCGGGTTCTACCACGCCATTCTTTCCGCCGGCTTCAATAACCATATTGGTCAGCGTCATCCGGTCTTCCATGCTCATGCAGCTGATACCCGGCCCGCCAAATTCCATTGTACGATAGGTAGCACCGTCAACACCGATATCCCCAATAATTTTGAGGATGATATCTTTGGCCATCAGGTAGGGCGGCATGGAGGTGCCGTTGAATTCGAAGCGCATAGTTTCGGGCACTTTTACCCAAAGTTGGCCGGTTCCCATAATGAAAGCGGCATCCGTATTGCCGATGCCGGTGGCAAACTGACCAAAAGCTCCCGCTGTGCAGGTGTGAGAATCTGTGCCAAAGAGCACTTCACCCGGTCGTGTAAATCCTTCCTCGGGCAGGGCGATATGGCAGACGCCTTTATAGCTTTCCGATCCGACATCATAAAAGTGCGGCAGGTCTTGGTCGGCGGCAAAAGCACGGAGAATATCCACATTGCGATTGGCATATTTATCGTTGGTGAAGATATAGTGATCGGGTATAATAACGAGCTTATCCTTGTCCCATACACGGGCATCTTCCCCAAATTGATCCCTAAAAATGGAGATTGAGGGCGGTCCGCAAACGTCATGTGTCATAAGCACATCAACATCTACCCAGACGCTTTCGCCTGGTTCCACGGATGAGGCGCCGCTGTGTTTTGCTAAGATTTTCTCTGTAAGAGTCATTCCCATAATTCTAAGTGTTTATTGAATTCGTTGTTTGGTAATTTTCTAGTAATGCTGTGTTCAATTATCTTGCCATTTTCGGGTCGCCATCAATTGGTTGTTGAGAAAGCGTATCTACAATAAGGTCAAGGATGTCACTTTCTTTAACTTTTTTCTTCTCATCGGCCACTTGTGTGAATTTGAAATAAACCCGATTTAACTCATCCTTTTCGAGTTCATATCCCATTTTTTGAAGCTTTTTATTAAGTGCAAAGCGACCGGAATGTTTGCCCAGCACAATTTTATTGCTTTCAAGGCCCACTGATTCTGGAGTCATAATTTCGTACGTCATAGGGTTATTCAGTACTCCATGCTGGTGAATGCCTGCCTCATGTGCAAAAGCATTATCGCCCACAATGGCTTTATTGGGCTGAACGTTATGCCCGGTAATTCCAGATAATAGTTTGCTGGATGGCACCAGTTCTTCGCTAACAATCCCCGTATGTCGGTCGTCATCACGCGTGGCAATAGCCATCACAATTTCTTCTAATGATGCATTGCCGGCACGTTCACCAATACCATTAATGGTACATTCAACTTGGTCTGCGCCATTTCGGATGGCCATCAGTGAGTTGGCAACTGCTACTCCCAAATCATTATGGCAGTGCACGCTAAGGGTCGCCTGTTCAATATTGGGGACATTTTCTTTAATACTTTTAATAAGATTTCCGTACTCCCAGGGCATAGCGTATCCCACGGTATCGGGCACGTTAATTACTGTTGCCCCGGCGTTAATAACTTCTTCAAAAATTTGGTATAGAAACTCGGTATCACTTCGGGAGGCGTCCTCGGCAGAAAATTCTACCTCGTCACAATATTGGGTGGCATGTTCTACAGCACTAACAGCCGACTCCAACACTTCGTCTCGCTCCTTCTTGAGTTTATACTTCATGTGGATATCAGAAGTAGCAATAAAAGTGTGGATGCGTGGCTTCGCTGCCGGTTCGAGGGCAGCTGCAGCTCGGTCGATATCTTTATGTCTGGTACGGCACAAGGCCGCCACAGTGCTTTTGTTGATATGCTTGCTAATTTCGCGAACGGTCTCATAATCTCCATCCGAAGCGATAGGAAAGCCGGCTTCAATGACATCAACCTGCATACGTTCAAGCTGATGAGCAAGGCGCAGCTTTTCTTCCTGGTTCATGCTGAACCCCGGAGATTGTTCGCCGTCACGAAGCGTAGTGTCAAAAATTTCAATGTGGTTGTTCATAATAATTACCTGGTGAATTTGGTGTCGGTGTTTGTACGATGGATGGTCGGTTTAAGGGTAATAATTGGTTTAGTATTGGCAGAAATCTGCCTAGTAGTCCGGATAGTAGTAGGTGTATTTTTGTCATTGTTATATGGCTTTTTTGTTGTGAGTTTGTTCGTGTTGATTCGCTAAATAGTAGTTAAAACTGTCTGAGAGGGCTTCCCAGCTGGCATCAATGATATTACGAGAGACGCCCACGGTAGTCCATGATTTGTCATTTTTTACCGAGTCGATGAGTACGCGCACTTTGGCGTCGGTACCGTCTTTGTGGTCGAGCACCCGCACTTTGTAATCCTGCAGGTGCATATCAGCAATGCCGGGATAGAACCGGTGAACTGCTTTTCGCAATGCTTTGTCGAGGGCGTGAACAGGTCCGCTTCCTTCGGCGGCACAATGTTCCATCTGCCCGTTCACAGTAAGGCGGATTGTCGCCTCGGTTCTGGAATCACCTGAAATATTCTTTTCTACGATGATGCGGAAGCCTTCGAGTGTGAAGTAATCTTCCCACTGTTTTTTCATTTTCTGCACTAACAGTTCCAGGGAGGCTTCGGCCGCCTCAAACTGGTACCCATCATTTTCCAAGTGCTTAAGTTTGTCTACGATAGCGGGAATTTCCTCACTTTCTTTGTCGAGGTCGATGCCCAGCTGATCGGATTTGTAGCGGATATTACTTTTACCTGAAAGGTCGGACACCAGCACACGGCGGCGATTCCCCACGCTTTCAGGAGCTACATGCTCATACGTATCCGCATTTTTCATCACCGCACTAACATGGATGCCGCCTTTATGGGCAAAGGCGCTTTGTCCCACATACGGCTGACGATGATTGGGATTGAGGTTTGCTACCTCACTGACAAAGCGGGAGAGCGAAGAAAGTTCGGATATTTTTTCTTCTGGCACGCACCGGTACTCTTGTTTGAGTTGCAGGTTGGGGATGACTGAACAGAGATTCGCATTTCCACATCGTTCCCCATAGCCGTTGACGGTTCCCTGCAGGTGCACACATCCCGAATTTACTGCTGCAAGTGTATTGGCCACTGCCAGCTCGCAATCGTTATGGGCATGGATACCGAGCGGGGTATCCACATGTTCTTTTACCTCTTCGACAATCTTCCTGACTTCGTTGGGCAGCGTGCCGCCGTTGGTATCGCAAAGCACCAGCGTATCAGCACCGGCCGACTCTGCAGACTTAATGGTGGATAATGCGTATTCGGGGTTTGTTTTGTATCCATCGAAAAAGTGTTCAGCATCATAGATTACTTCTTTGCCATGCTCTTTGAGATATCGCACCGAATCATGGATCATGCGGATGTTTTCAAGGGTATCAATCTTCAATGCCTCTTCAACATGGAGCAGCCAGCTTTTTCCGAAAATAGAAACAGCAGGCGTGCCCGCATCAATGAGCATCTGGATATTGTGATCTTCTTCCGGGCTGTTATTAGCGCGACAAGTACTCCCGAATGCCACAATCTTGGCATGGTTGAATGAGTGGTTACGCGCCAGCTCAAAAAACTGCATATCCTTAGGGTTAGACCCTGGCCAGCCGCCTTCGATATAATCAATACCAAAGGCGTCGAGCCGTTGTGCAATACGCAGCTTGTCCTTAGCCGAGAAAGCAACTTTTTCGCCCTGCGTGCCGTCACGCAGGGTAGTATCAAATAGGTGGATCGTCCGGTCCATTATTCAGCAGCCTCTACAACTTCATCTTCCGTTTCATCTATCCAGTTCATCATAGAGCGCAGCTGCTTTCCTACCTTCTCGATCTGGTGGTCGCCCAGCTTAGCCCGCAGCTGCTTTAGCTTGGGGATGCCGGCCTTATTTTCTTCCATCCATTCATCGGCGAAAGTGCCTTCCTGTACTTGCTTAAGTACGTCTTTCATACGTTCCTTGTTGACTTCATCAACCACATCAGCCCCGCGGGTAAGTCCGCCGTATTCTGCCGTATCGCTTACCGAATAATACATGCGTTCAATGCCGCCTTCGTACATCAGATCCACAATGAGCTTGAGCTCGTGGAGGCATTCGAAGTAGGCGATCTCGGGCTGATATCCAGCTTCGGTCAGCACTTCAAAACCCTGTTTTACCATCTCCGATACGCCTCCGCAAAGGATGGCCTGTTCCCCGAAGAGGTCCGTTTCGGTCTCCTCTTTGAAGGTGGTTTCAATGACGCCGGCGCGGGTGCCACCAATCGCTTTGGCATAGGCCAAGGCCGTGTCTTTTGCCGTACCGGAATAATCTTGTTCAACGGCAACCAAGCAGGGGACACCCGATCCCTTTTTGTAAACGCGTCGTACCAGGTGGCCCGGACTTTTGGGCGCAATCATAAATACATCGACCTCTTCTTTGGGTTCAATCTGTCCAAAGTGGACGTTAAAGCCGTGGGCAAAAGCCAGGGCGTTGCCCTCCTCCAGGTTGGGTTCAATAGCATTTTTATAAACATCACCCTGGTATTGGTCCGGAATAAGTACCATCACAATATCCCCGCGCTTGGCGGCCTCGGCAGGTTTTACTACTTCCAGGCCTTCTTTTTCAGCTTCGGCCCGGGATGAACTTCCTTCCCGAAGCCCCACGACTACCTCAACACCGCTGTCTTTCAGGTTGAGAGCGTGGGCATGACCTTGGCTGCCATAACCAAGAATAGCTACGGTTTTTTCGTTTAAGTGATCCAGGTTTGCGTCGTCGTTATAATAAGTTTTTGCTTTCATTATAGGTGTAAGTGTTCGTTGTTTGATTTAAACTGATCCGTTGAATTCTCTTTTAAGTGCTACGCTGCCGGTTCGCGCAAGCTCGATAATGCCAAAGGGGCGAACCATACCGATAAAAGCATCGATTTTGTCGCGGTTCCCCGTAATCTCGATAGAGAGCTTTCCGGGACTGATATCGATAACCTTGGCTCGGAAAACTTGTGTGATCTGCATAATTTCTGATCGTGCCGAATTGCTGGCTTTTACCTTCACCAGGGCCAGTTCGCGCTCCACAAAACTCTCGTAAGTGAGATCGGCAACCGTTACCACATCAATAATTTTGTGCAGCTGCTTGGTGATCTGCTCGATAATCTGTTCATCGCCATGCGTGGTGATCGTAATGCGAGCGAGGCCCGACTCTTTACCCGAGCCAAAACTGATACTGTCGATCTCAAACCCCTTGCTGCTGAAAATGCCGATGATGCGTGAAAGGGCATTCAGGTTGTAGCTTACCACTACTGAGAGCGTATGCTTTTGTTCTTTCGTTTGAACTGGTTTTTGTGTGGTATTCATCTACTTATCCTCCAAAACCATTTCGTTTAACGCTGCTCCTGCAGGAACCATCGGGTAGCAGTTTTCATGCTCTTCCACGTGGAAGTCCATAACTACAGGTTTGTCATTGATTTCCATCGCTTGTTGAAGAATGTCATCCATCTCTTTAGGCGTAGTTGCCCGAAGCCCAACAGCTCCATAACTTTCCGCCAGCTTGACGAAGTCGGGATTTCCTTTCTTGAGGATGGAATGGCTGTAACGCTCATCATAAAACAGCTCTTGCCACTGCCGTACCATGCCAAGGCATTGGTTATTCATGATGGCAATTTTAAGCGGGATTTCATGCTCAACTGCAGTAGAAAGTTCATAGGGCGTCATCTGGAACCCACCATCCCCGGTAATACAGACTACCGTGCGGTCCGGGTGGGCAAAAGCTGCTCCCATGGCTGCCGGAAATCCATATCCCATGGTGCCGAGCCCCCCGGAAGAGAGAAATGAGCGTGGGTGATTAAAAGTGTAGTGCTGGGCAGTCCACATCTGATGTTGCCCTACATCAGTAGCTACAATCGCATCCCCGTTGGTGGCATCAGAAATAGCTTCAATCATCTGTTGCGGCTTAATAGTATCTTCGGTCTCGGGTACTTTCAGGGGATGATCTTCTTGCCATTGGTTAAGTACCTGCCACCATTTATCGGTATTTGGTGTTTCCATTTTTTCGTCAATCTCGGGCAGCACTTGTTTCACGTCGCCGACAATGGGAACTTCTACCGCAACGTTTTTGCCGATATTCGTTGGGTCGATATCGATATGAATCTTTTTCGAATGCGGTGAAAAGCCCTCCAGGTTTCCGGTTACCCGATCATCAAAGCGGGCTCCAACTGCAAGAAGTACATCACATTCGGTAGTCGCCATATTGGCGGTATAGGTGCCATGCATCCCTAGCATGCCTAGCGCTTGTGGTTTGCCTTCCGGAAAGCCGCCCAGTCCCATCAGGGTGGTTGTAACCGGGATGTTGTGGCGTTCGGCCATCGCGGTAAGTTCGTTCCAAGCTTTACCCAACACTACGCCTCCTCCTGCATAGATCAAGGGTTTTTCCGCATCACTTAATAATTCCGCAGCTTTTTTAATCTGGCTAAAGTGTCCCTTTTCGGTAGGACTGTAGCTGGGTATGGATACCTTGCGAAGTCCGCTGTAGTGGCCTTCGGTTTTCAGCATATCCTTTGGGAGATCGACCAATACCGGGCCGGGTCGTCCGCTGGTAGCTACATGGAAAGCTTTGCGAATCACCTGTTCCAGATCATTAACATCATCCACCAGGTAATTGTGTTTAGTGATCGGGCGGGTGATGCCGACGATATCCGCTTCCTGGAAAGCATCATTCCCAATGAGGTCGGTAGGAACTTGTCCCGTAAAGACGACAAGAGGAATGGAATCCATGGCAGCCGTGGCAATACCGGTAACCGTGTTGGTGCCGCCGGGCCCGGATGTGGCAAGGACAACGCCCGGTTTCCCGGTTACACGCGCATAACCATCAGCGGCATGGGTGCCGGCTTGTTCATGTCGTACGAGCACATGATTGATGTCGTGATTATCAAATAGTTTGTCGTAAAGGGGGAGTACGGCCCCTCCCGGGTAACCAAAGATGGTGTCTACTTCAAGATCCTGTAGTGTGTTAATAAGAATTCCTGCACCGTTCAGTACGGAGGGGCCGGAATCTTCTGGAGGTTCTTTCTTTTTATTTTTTTTGAGTTTGTGGGCTTTTGCGTTGTCCATGACGTATAACGGATATAGTTTTCCCGCCAGAGGTCAGAGAAAGTTGGAATGTGATTCGGAACTTGGTTTCTAACCTCTGGCTGTTATGGTTAGCTAATAATTAGAATTAGGTTAATAATGCCAGAAATTAGAATAGGTAGAATAATTAGTAGGTTTAGCACACTTAGAATAGTGTGTACACTAATTACGTCTACCACAGAAGAGATAGAAATAGATACAGGTACTATAAGAGAGAAAAGAGATACCACAAATAACATAGCCATACCAAATGCATCGGAGAGCGCGGAAAGGAGATCCGGCAATCGGTCAGCTTTGTTGGTATTTATTACTTGTGAGTACAAATGCAACTATTTCTTTCAATTTGAATTTCCATAATAGATAATGGAGATTTCGATGTCAAATAAAAAAGTAAAAAGATGAAAGTTTTTTTATTACGTTCTTTTATTAGTTTCCTGAAGATATGGTTAATGGTTTTAAAACCTTTCTTTAAGGGTGGTTTTTCTTTGTATATCTTATTTTTTAATGATTAATGAATAGTGCTTTATGGCTCAGAAACTCAATAAATACAGCTCAGAACTAACACAAAAAGAATCTCAGGTTGGATCGCGTGCGATGCTCTACGGCGCAGGTCTAACCGATGAAGATATGAACAAAGCCCAGGTTGGTATTGCCAGTACCGGCTGGGATGGTAACCCGTGCAACATGCATTTGAATGGGTTGGGTAAGCATATTCGTGAGAGCGTTTGGGATTCCGGCATGGTGGGATTCATGTTTCACAGCATTGGAGTGAGTGATGGGATTTCCATGGGTACGCAGGGGATGAAGTATTCGCTGCAGTCGCGTGAGATTATTGCCGATTCTATTGAAACGGTGATGCGTGCCCAGTGGTACGATGCTAATATTTCGGTTGTAGGATGTGATAAAAATATGCCGGGTTCGATTATAGCAATGGCACGATTTAATCGTCCTTCTATTATGGTATATGGTGGGACTATTCGCCCCGGGAAGTACCAGGGAGAGGATTTGGATGTGGTTTCAGCATTTGAATCGTATGGAGAATACCTTTCTGATGAAATTACTAAAGAAGAGATGGACGAGGTGCTCCGCCACGCTTGTCCCGGTGCAGGAGCCTGCGGAGGCATGTATACTGCCAATACCATGGCTTCGGCTATTGAGACGATGGGGATGAGCCTGCCCTTTAGTTCGTCTATACCGGCGACGCATAAGAAAAAAGTGGAAGAGTGCCACCGGGCGGGCGAAGCCATTCTTAATCTGATGGAACAGGATATAACCCCTCGGGATATCATCTCAAGAAAAGCCCTTGAAAATGCAGTCACAATTACGATTGCACTTGGCGGATCTACCAACGCGGTAATGCACTTATTAGCCATAGCCCGTTCTGCAGAAGTGCCTTTTACCATAGATGATTTCCAGGATATTAGTACGCGCACTCCGTATTTGGCAGATCTCAAGCCCAGCGGCCAGTATGTGATGGAAGATCTCTACAATGTGGGCGGGGTGCCGGCCGTGCAGAAATTGCTGTTAAAAGAAGGGTTATTACATGGTGATACGCTTACGGTAACGGGGAAAAGCCTCGAAGAGAATGTGGCCGACGTCCCCGGTCTGTTTGAGGAGCAAAAGATTATCTCACCCGTCGATAATCCCATCAAAAAAACAGGACACTTGCAGATTTTATACGGGAACCTGGCCTTGGAAGGGGCAGTAGCCAAGATTACCGGAAAGGAGGGCACACGTTTTACCGGTACGGCGCGCGTCTATAATTCGGAGGAGGAAAGTCTTGAAGGTATTGAGAGTGGAGAAGTAAAAGCGGGTGATGTGGTTGTGATTCGCTATGAAGGTCCCAAGGGAGGGCCCGGAATGCGTGAGATGCTTTCCATAACGGCGGCTATTATGGGTGCCGGTCTTGGCAAAGAAGTAGCCCTCATTACCGACGGGCGTTTTTCTGGGGGGAGCCATGGTTTTGTAATTGGGCATGTTACGCCGGAAGCCCAGGTGGGGGGAACTATTGCTCTTATCGAAGATGGTGATACCATTACCATTGATGCCGATAACCGGGAAATTGATGTCGATCTTTCGGATGAAGAGCTGGAAGAGCGACGACAGAACTGGGAGCCTCCATCTCTGGAACTGAAGGGTTCGCTTTACAAATATGCGCAATTGGTTTCTTCGGCTTCGGAGGGCTGTGTTACAGATGGATAACGGGTTTTAAGGCAGCTTACAACCAGTTCAATACATCATCCTTGGGTTTTTCAATTTCGATATAACTCTCAAATATTTCGCTGAGACTGGAGTTTTTTTGTAGTTCCTTACGGCTTTCGGAATCCAGATAGGCGATAATTTCATGGTTATGCAAAATGGCAATATCATCGCAGAGGTTTTCTACTATTTCCAGAATATGGCTGGTAATGATGATGGTAACCCCGTTTTTTTTAAGTTGATTGAGAATGGTCTTCATCCGGCCGATAGAGATTACATCAATGCTTTCAAAAGGTTCATCGAGGAATAGAATTTCAGGCTGGCTAAGGATAGCGGCGCTAAAGGATAATTTTTTTCGACTTCCAGCTGAAAGTTTATCAATTTTTGCATGCTCAAACTCTTTGAGTCCCAAATAATAGAGTAGTGAGTTAATTTTTGATTGACGGCCTTCACTGGCTACTTCATAGATATCACATACGTAGTGCAGAAAATCGTTACTGGTGAAGTGTTCAAAAAGAAGAGGGGGCTGTAGTACTGAGGCTACACGCTGCTTGATTTTTAATTCATTACTTTCATTTAAGGTTAGTCCATCGATAATAATTTCCCCTTCATCATAATCGAGCAAGCCTGTTAATATTCCAATGAGGGTGCTTTTACCTGCCCCATTGGGACCTATGAGACCGAAGATTGTACCTGCCGGCACGCTTAGTTCAAAATCTTCGAGAACATAGGTATCTCCATACGATTTTTTCAGCCCGTTTATTTTAATGGCTTGATTCATAGATAGAATAACGAGTCTGGTTATTTTTGTGATGCTCTTCCAGTATATTTAACAAGAATATCAGTAATTAATTTCGATGGGTACAACATAGTGTTAAAAGTAATTGAGATGTTCTTAGTTTTATTGTTCGGCATTTCTCCAAACTTGGTGTAAAATATGCTTGTCGAAGGCTCTGACTAGTACATTCATATTGCGCCACAGGTAGACACTTATGGCCAAAATAAGTCCGCCCATAACATACAGGCGATAAATTTGAAGTTCTCCGATAGGTGCAAAAACGGCATATCCTAAACCGAATATTAAGAATACCATCATAAATGTGACTTTTTGAGATATGATAGGATGTTTAAAGCTAAAGGAGGTATAGTTTGCTTTTTGGTAATAGTAAAATGAGGACCAGATAAATACGAGCATGAAGCAGACAAAGAAAAAGGTATTTGAGATGTAGATACCAACGACTGATCCCAGTTGTGGCAGGTATAAGATTTCAGCGGTGGTAATCAGGTAAAAAATGAGTAGTGGAACAACGATAATCCCCAAAAAGCGTTCTTTAAGCTGGATTTCAAAAGAGGTAGGTAGTTGCCGATGGAGCAAGAACTCTTTGTTCTCATAGCCATACATGTTGGCCATTCCCATAGCCAGTAGCGCAACAGGAATCGCAGCCAACATCGTTGGGATGAGAAGAGTGCTGTAGTAGTTATCCCCAAGCTGTAGCAAAAGTGGAATATAGACAGCTGGGATTAATGCAATGGTTAATAGTTGAAGCCGATTGTAGGAATGGGAAAGTATATAATAGTAAAACTTTCCGGCATGTAACCCTAGCCATCGTTTTAGAAAGTGCCAAAGCCGATTTCGTTTATATACTTTGCGCTCTATAACAGGTTGTAATAATCCTTCACGTGTTTTTAAAAAATGGTCACGAAAAATGAGGAAAATGAGTAGGGCAGAGAAACTATATATGGCAGATGCCACGCCAATATTATAACTGCCAGTAGCTGTATATTGTAACAAGCCGCCGGGAGTGTAAAACAGGTAGCTGTTAAGGGTTGCTATGCCTGGGAGATAATGTGCGACCAAGTATTGAAACTCACGTGAAATAATAGCAATAGCCTGAATAGATCCGAATATGATAAATAGGATGCTAAAAGCTATAATTTTAAAACGCTTTTCAATAACCTTGAGAAAACGATGTTTAATTGAGTAAATGATAGCATAGTTTAGGAGTACCACTGCTAAAACAACGGGCACGTACATAAGATGCTTAATCTGCATGAGCAGAAATGCAAGCCAAGTGAAATTATAAATGAGATTCAACGGATGAAGAAACCCCATCAGGTTGAGGTGCCAGCTCAGTTTTTTCACCGGATATCCAAAGGCAAGTAGTTTTCGATTTTCTTGCATGTTAAGCAGGCGGGTACTGGTAAAAGAGAAGTGAAGTATCCAGAGTACATTAGCAAATATCAGTGTAATTAATTGATGTACTTCTGAAGTAAGCCAAGGTAGCTGGGTTAATACCAAGGGATTTTGGTCAAAAAGTATAATAACTAATGCAGACCCCAATAGGTTAGAGAACAGTATTAGCAGGAAAATAATATATCCTATAACCAAAAAGGTTTGGAAGTTAGTGAGTCGTGCCAAGAAAGCCGACCAATTGAGATATATGAGCTTTCGAAACATAAAAAGGTCTCTAGCTTGATTGTATCCTGCAGGGATTTAACGTATGAGGAACAAACCGATTTTTAAAAGAGTTCAAAGAGTGAAAGAAAAAGTGATGATAGGGATGATCTATTCAGATTTTCTGGGTACTTTTAACAAGGCTGTAAAGAGCATACACAGATTATATTGAGTTTTTATTTAACTGAAATAAAAAGCGGATGACTTCGAAAAACATACTTAAGTATATATTTATTGCTGCGGTAATAGTATTGGCGGGTTTCGCACTTGCCGATGCATTGGGCTACTTTAATCAGAAGTCATATACTAAGGTTTCACACGGGTCCCATTCCCACTATGTGCCTCACGATCGCAATCCCGATGTGGCTATTAATAAGTTTCCGAGAGAGGAACCGGCACCGGGTGAAAAAATAACCCCTACTGGGCAGGTAGTCCCGGCAGAGGAGTAATTGGGTAGTATTGTGGTTTTAAAGCTAATCTCTCCAACGATAGAGAGTACACAATTTTTTACCGGAGTGATTAATAACAAGGTTTGTTGTGAGTCCAAAATTATAACGCATTCCTAAATTAAAATTGGCAGTCCCCATAATTTAGGTCGGTACCTGCTCCTATAACGCCTCCAAAGTCAGTTTTTGCGTTGTCTACGTTAATACTTAGGCTCCACCGGAAACGTCACTATCTAATATAAAGCCGGCATAAGGACCAAAATAGAGATGAGGTTGAACTGGTGCTGGAGCAAAACTGAACTTTGTTAACATGTGTATTTAAATGCCCCCCCAGCGCTATCTATACCATTTGGCTATACAGAACTTCTGGCTGTATAGATACAGGAATCATTGGGCCTTTTACATTTAGATATTCGCCCAACATTGATCCTGTTCGGTTACTGGGATCCAAATTATTAGGCCGTTCATTAATAGTACCGTAATTGACACCAACGCCGACATCTGCATATACTTTAGCTTTCTGGAAAGAAAAAGTTATGATAGTTGCGAATTGTATAAGTGGTGATAATACATTTTTCATAAGGTTATTCTCCATTTTTAGAAAAGATTATTGGTTCTCTTTTTATGAAGAATGGAGTTCTATTGTTCCTTTCTAGGAATAGGATGCTTTTTAAAACATAACATGTGAGCTAATTGCACAATGGTTTACGTATTAATATGTGTAGACAAGATATATTGTGAGCTCATATTAACTAAAGAGGAATTGTAAGAAATATGAATTACTTCAAAAGCAGTCGGTTAAAAGGGGGCAAATTTCCTATCGCTTTGATGGGGCTTTTCTGTGTATTAATAGGATTTAGTTTTGTGGCAGGATGTGAAGGTCCGGTGGGTACAGAAGGTCCTCAGGGAAAACAAGGGCCGGTAGGGCCTGCCGGTGAGGATGGCAGTGAAATGTATGCCGGGCAGGGAGCGCCAGCATCAGATTTAGGAAGTAATGGCGATTATTATTTGGATAAGAATACGGGCGAAATATACGGTCCTAAAACTGATATCGGGTGGGAAACACCATTAATGCTGCGGGGTGAAGATGGGAAAGACGGTAGTGAAATACATGCAGGTAGTGGCTCTCCGGCAGATACGCTTGGTAAGGTTGGAGATTATTACTTGGATCGCAGTTCGGCAACGCTATATGGACCTAAGACAGAAAGTGGCTGGAGCTCATTTGTCTTTCTAAAAGGGGCCAAAGGAGATGCAGGCGAAGATGGTAACGCAAATGTAATTTCCAGCGGGTGGAATCAAATTCTTGCAGGGGATTGGATGCAAAGTGGAGGTTATCAATCTCCTATAGATATTTCCGGATCTTCAATTTCAACAGCCAGTGGCGGTTGGTTCGGGTTGAGTTCTGTGGATGAGTTGAATGGTGCAGTGTTTGTATATGTCAGGGGGCTTGGCGACCAATCCGGCGGGCGCGATACTGATGTGATGCAGCTGCCAACACACGCAAGTGTCTCCGGGGGCGGAGAATCCGGTGGTGTCGAGTTCCGGTTTACCCACGGAGGTGACCCTAACTATGCCATGTGGATTGTACCAAATATTGGTTTGCAAAGCGGTACTT
The DNA here is from genome assembly GCF_005869845.1 of Fodinibius saliphilus. Classification (NCBI taxonomy): domain Bacteria; kingdom Pseudomonadati; phylum Balneolota; class Balneolia; order Balneolales; family Balneolaceae; genus Fodinibius; species Fodinibius saliphilus. Next base: position 466,813 of record NZ_VAWF01000002.1, read on the forward strand.
GGGATACCAGTTATATGATTAACACATACCTGCCGGGCTTGGAATTCAAGGCAATAGTCATTCCAGCTACTTCATACGAGTCAAATGGAACACCACCATTGGATTATTCCGATTATGAAGCGATTGTAGATTATTTTGGGATAGCAAAGGCTGATTAACTGATACGATAAAAGAGGACTTCAGCTATCCTGAAGTCCTCTCTTGGTTCCTTCTTTTTAAAGCTCATCTTTGAGATATTGCCCGGTATGGCTCTGCTCAACCTCAGTGATCTCTTCTGGAGTACCGGTAGCTACAATTTGCCCGCCTGCGAAGCCCCCTTCCGGTCCAATGTCAATAATATGGTCTGCACATTTTATGACATCGAGATTATGTTCGATAATGATAACGGTATGTCCGTTATCTACAAGTTCAGTAAAGGAATCGAGCAGCTTCGCAATATCTTCAAAGTGAAGGCCGGTAGTGGGCTCATCAAAGAAATAAAGGGTATGGTTGCCTACAGATTTGCTTAAAAACTTGGCCAGTTTTACGCGTTGTGCCTCACCACCCGATAGGGTAGGTGCGCTTTGACCAAGCTTTAGGTAGCCGAGACCTACATCAGCCAGTGTTTGTAATTTTTTTGTGATACGCTCTTCATCTACAAAAAAGTCGATTGCCTCAGAGACCGACATTTCTAACACATCATGGATGTTTTTGCCCCGGTATTTAACCTGTAACACATCTTTTCGATAGCGTTTTCCGCTACACTCTTCACAAGTGAGTTCAATATCGGCCATAAATTGCATCTCAATCTTTTGTATGCCTTCGCCCTGACAAGTTTCGCAACGCCCACCGGGCACATTGAAAGAAAAGTGGCCAGGTTCATATCCCATAATTTTAGATTGGCGGGTATTGGCAAACAAGTCCCGAATACCATCAAAAGCTTTGGTATAAGTAGCAGGATTAGAACGTGAAGAACGACCAATAGGAGACTGGTCGACCATCTCCACAGAATCAATATTATGTAACCCTTCTACTTTCCGGTGCTTACCGATATTATCATTATAAGTGCCGAACTCATTTTCAACAGCTGCATAAAGGGTGTCATGGACCATCGTTGATTTTCCAGATCCACTGACCCCCGTAACACAGATTAATTTACCCAAGGGAAATTCTACCTCAAGATCTTTGAGATTGTTTTCCATCGCTCCCTTAAGAACTAGAGACTTACCACTGCCATCACGCCGTTTTTCAGGTACGGGGATTTTTTTCTCTCCACTCAGGTATTTACCGGTAAGTGTTTTTGATTCCAGTAGCTTATCATAAGGACCGCTGAAGACTACTTCTCCACCGTGGACACCAGCAAAGGGGCCAATGTCAATGATATTATCTGCAGCTTTTATCATTTCGGGGTCGTGCTCCACTACTAAGACTGTATTACCAATATCACGAAGAGATTTCAAGATATTGATTAGTCGATCATTATCTCTGGGATGTAGTCCAATGGTAGGCTCATCAAGCACATAGAGACTTCCGATCAATGAACTTCCTAATGAGTTAGCGAGGCTAATACGTTGTGATTCTCCACCACTCAGGGTTTTGGCCTTTCGATTAAGGGTGAGATATTCAAGTCCCACTTCGTCGAGGTATTTCAGACGTTTACGGATTTCATAAAGGATCTGTTCGGCAACTTCTTTTTCAAAGTCGCTAAGTTCTAACTCCTCAAAAAATTCGCGTGCATGGCCAATGGTCATCTCAGCAACCTGGCCAATATGCTTATCGTTAATTTTTACATAAAGACCGTCCTTTCGCACACGATATCCCTTACAGTCAGGGCAACGGCTGTACCCTCGATAGCGAGAATAGAATACACGCATATGTACTTTGTAAGACTGGCTTTTTACATCCTCAAAAAATGGACGAATACCGATATAGTCTCCTTTTCCTTCCCACAGAATTTCTTTTACCTCGTCTGTAAGATCTTGGTATGGCGTATCGATCGGAAGGCTGTTTCGAGCAGCAACTTTTATAAAATCACGCAGATGTCTGCTAAATTTTTCCCCACTAAAAGGTGCAATAGCTCCATCACGAATTGTTTTGGTAGGGTCTGGAATAACAAGATCTTCATCAATACCAGAGACTTTTCCAAATCCCTCGCAGGTATCACAGGCTCCATAAGGATTATTAAAGGAGAACATTTGAGGAGTCGGCTCCTGGAATTCCATGCCGTCCATTTCAAAACGTTCACTAAAATTCAGCTCTTCGCCGTCGCGAATTTTAATAGAGCATCGTCCACGGCCTTCATGAAAGGCGGTTTCCAGTGATCCGGCAATACGGCTTCGAGTATCTTCGTCACTCTTTAAAATCAGGCGGTCAACAAGAACACGATAGTTTTCAGCGTCAATATCACTGGCATCAACTTCATCCACAGTCAAGTCCAGGATTGATTCATCTTCAATATGTAACAGCCGGGGATAGCCTTTTTCCTTTAAAACCCGAAGTTCATCCTCAAGTCCTTTTTGTTCGTGTTTGGGAATAGAGAAGAGTACATAAAATTTTGTGCCATCTTCAAACTGTTGATGTAGTTCTTCAATGGCGGTTTTAGTACTGTCCTTTTTGACTTTACGCCCCGACTTGGGAGAAATAGTGTGCCCAATACGTGCAAATAGCAGGCGCATATAGTCATAGATCTCAGTAGTGGTACCAACCGTAGATCGTGGGTTAGAAGAGGTTGTCTTTTGTTGTATTGCCATGGCTGGAGAGATACCTTGCATATAATCAACATCCGGCTTGTCCATACGCTCCAGAAACTGCCGGGCATAGCTGGACAGGCTTTCAACATAGCGTCGTTGTCCCTCTGCATAAATAGTATCAAAGGCCAGGCTTGATTTACCAGAACCAGAGACTCCGGTTATTACTGTCATCTGGTTGCGCGGTATTTCAACATCAATATCTTTGAGGTTGTGTACACGTGCTCCCTTAACAATAATAGGGCGATCTTGCGTTGGTTTCGTTTCTTCTTTTTGTGGGGAGGTATCAGTCTGAGACATTCACTAAATCTTTGTGTTTGTATAAACGGGTAAAGGTATGAATTTTATGACAAAAAATGAGGTTTAATCCGATATAAAGAGGGAATACAAACAGTACCGTGAATTGAAGCGTTCAATTAGTTTATAAGGATGGTATTTAATTTATGGAGACTCCTAGTGATGATTTATGGCAAGCTATAATCGAAGGCGTTTTGCTATATATTGCTTTGCCTCTGTTGTTTTTTGGGGAGTTGGTTCCTCTGCCCAAAATAGTTGTGCTGATTGCGGTTGCCGGATATTGCAGTTTTCGGTTGTGGCGAGATCCGTCCTTTCGGTTAGGATTATTTAGCCGGGATGTTGAATATGCTATTTCAAAAAATATAGTGATACGAACAGTATTAATTGCTTTTATGCTAGGTGGGTTGGTTTGGATTATGCATCCCGAACAACTTTTTGCTTTTCCTATTGAATGTCCTTTGTTATGGGTAGTCATCATGGTCCTTTATCCGTTATTATCGGTCCTGCCTCAGGAAATTATTTTCCGAAGTTACTTTTTTCATCGATTTGAACATTATCTGCCTTTAAAAAATGCAACGGTTATACTAAGTGCCCTGGCATTCGCTTTTTTGCATATTATTTATGATAACTGGTGGGCCATAGGGCTTAGTTTCGCTGGCGGACTACTATTTGGGTTCACCTATAAGAAAACAAAATCATTGTACTGGGTAACTATTGAACATGCTATCTATGGGGGCCTGTTGTTTACGCTGGGAATGGGTAATTACTTTTATGAGGCATTTTAATAGGGATTTTTTGTTTGAAGGGGCAACCTCATCGGCTTTTCTTATGTCCTGTATCATAATTTTAGAAGGGAATATATTTTTCATGCCATAAACAATCGTTCTATGAAAAATAAAGGGCAGTTTCACTAAGTTGTATTGGAATCCCCTTCTACAATGACAATAAAATTTTATATTTATAATTAAACAAAATTATTAAAGAATTTGGATAAAGGTTTTTTAATATTGGTTGAAAGGTGTAGTAAAAATAAGAGCCGCGCCTTTCACAGCACAGCTCTTAGGGTAGGTGTATAACTGTAGTAGGGTAACTACAGTGGGTATAGTAAAAAGCGCAATATTATTAAATAAAAGATGTGAGAATATTTTATTTAATAATAATAAACGGCTAAAACATATCAGTATTGTATATTAGTTGTTGGTATCAACAACTAGCTTTGGATAGAGCATTTTCATATAACTTAGAAAAGAAATGATCGAGATATTCCATTTCTTCTTTAGGAATATGGTTTAGTAATTCTTCGTTTACTTCTTTATCAATTTTTCGAGCTCTTTCCAACATTTCTGCACCCCTTCTGGTCATCAATAGTATTTTTCTTCTTTTATCATCAGGGTCTTTTGCCCGGGCTACAAAGTGGTTACTTTCAAGTTTATCAATCTGTCGCAGCACCGCTGATTTATCCCGGTCAACTATCTGAGCCAGCTCTTTTAGAATAAGACCTTCATCGCTTTCTATGATATTGAGGGTGAAGTATTGGTCAATTGTTAGCTTAATATTTTCTTCTGCAAAACGCTTTTTAAGCAAACGAATAATGCCTTTTACAGCAAAGCCCATTTTACAGCCTAGTGTACGGCAACATAATTCTTGCTTTAACTTCATAAGCTATTGTTATGAATTTCGGATATTAAAGATAAAACTATTAGTTGATGTGTGCAACTAATAGTTTTATCTTTTAATTGTTTAGATGAGTTAGAGTCTGCTTTTAATAAGATATTCATTAGATGAAAATGATATCTGGTTTTAATAGTATAGTTCTTACAATAATTTCAAATCCTCCACTTTTAGATGCAGATCTTTGAAGTGTGAACCTTTCCAGTAAATTTTTTTGCACCCTTGGCATTGGTAGAAAAGAGAATGCCATTCTTGTACTTTTGGCGGAACTCTATTTTGTATATCGGAAAGAGCTACTTCCGACAATTTTCCATTGCATTCCATGCATCGACTAAAAGGGAGTATGTGTTCTGATAGTTTAAATCTCTGAAAGAGTTCTTTTATCTGTTTGTCGGGATCTGTGTTTCTAATCCAATACCCTGTTTCAGTATCCCCATGGCGTAGAAGGCCAATATCCCGTGTTAATATCATTCGTTCTTCCTCATTGGAAATACGAATAATATCCCGTTCTTTCCATTTGGCATTTAGGCAAGTATCAAATCCTAATAAGCGAAGTGTTTTAGTTAGTTTTCCCAAGTGGATATCCGCGATGAACCTTTCCGGAGATTTAAATTTTGTTGGAACCTTTGAATTTGCTACTTCTTCAAAAGGGTAAACCGTAACCTTATCTCCATCTGACAGGTTAAACGTCAATGGCTTATCCATTCCATTTATTTTAACGTGGGATATAGCAGTATGGGGTATACCTTGAGATTCTACTAGATCTTTAGCAGATGGGGTTCCTGAAAATGGAACAATAATAGTTGATGATGGTCGGTTATTTTTATTGATAAAATCCTGCAATGAACCGATAGGCCGCAGGTTTGCCTGTTTTATCATTTTATTCTTTATTAGGTTAAAACATTTTGAACCTTAATGAAGATAGCAAAAAATTATAGAATGACAGGCTAAATTAGCTTATCTATAATAAAAATAGGTATTTAACAGCTTTTTTAAAGCTTTTTCCATTTTTGAGAATAAGGTATTTTTCATTACCTTTTTTAAATGTTTTTACAGCCCGTATATTAATTAATAGGTTGGCAAAAATAATCTACTCTTAACCAAAGATACAGTTCAGCAGTTTATGGATTTATTTGATAAGCTTGAGGGCAGACCGAGCCCATTGGGTGAATTTACTTCAGAAGGATATGGATACTACACTTACCCTAAACTTGAAGGGCCGCTAGGTCCCGTCATGAAATTTAATGACGAAGATATGATCGTTTGGAGTATTAACGACTATCTAGGGGTTGGCAGTAATGAAGAGGTTAAAGAATACGATGCTAAGATAGCACAAGATTATAGCCTCAGTAGTCCCATGGGTGCACGGCTAATGACCGGTAACTCTACCGAGCATGAAAAACTAGAGGAAGAGCTCGCAGAATTTGTTCATAAGGATGACGCATTTTTGCTGAACTATGGCTATCAGGGTATTATGAGTGTTATCCATGCCTTGGTTGATCGTAAAGATGTATTAATATATGACGAATTAAGCCATGCTTGCATTGTAGACGGTAAGCAATTGGCAATGGCTGAAAAATATGTTTTTAAACATAACGATATTGAAAGTTTCGAAAAGCAGTTAGAGCGGGCTCATCGTAAGAAAAAAGATGACGGCGCTGTTCTGGTAGTTACCGAAGGAGCTTTTGGAATGACCGGTGACTTGGGTATTCTCAATGAGATGATTGCCCTTAAAGAAAAGTATCCGTTCCGCTTACTTGTTGACGATGCACATGGCGTTGGAACAATGGGTGAAGATGGTTCCGGAACCGGTACTCATCTGGGTTGCCAAGACGGGATCGATATTTATTTTGGAACGTTCGCAAAAGCGTTTGCACTTATTGGTGCTTTTGTTGCTACCGATGAACGAGTGGTTGAATTCCTAAAAGCTAATGTACGCAGCCAGGTATTTGCAAAGTCTGTGCCTATGCCGATAGTAAAATCGGCGCGCAAGCGACTTCAGATGATCAAAGATAATCCTGAGTGGCGCGAAAAGCTTTGGGAGAATACGAATATGCTACGTGGCGGTCTTCGCGATATGGGATACAATGTATTGCCGGCTGAATGCCCTGTTACCCCTGTGCTCACAAAGGGAAGTACCGATCTTTGCCAGACTATCATGCGTAAATTGCGCGAAGAACATGGTGTGTTTGTAAGTGGTGTAGCATATCCAGTTGTTCCAAAAGGAACGGTATTAATTAGATTAATTCCTACAGCAGCACATACAAAAGAACAGATTCAAAAAACACTAGATGGATTTGAGGCTATTAAAGAGGTGGTTTTTGCTGAAGCAAAAAAGCAACAGAAAATATCAGCCTGAAAAACCTTCTGATTATTTAAATGAAAAAGGCCCCAATTTATCATTGGGGCCTTTTCTTTTTTTAAGTTATTTGCGTTCTATTAAGAAAAAAGTTCTTTTATGAGTCCAATTACACCAGACTTTTGATCTTTTTTTGCCTGACCTTTTCGCCCTCCGCTCAGTTTATCAAAGCTGGGACGCGGAAGTTCAAGTTCATCTTTTTTCTTTTTCTTCTTACGCTTATTACGTCCATTGTTATGACGTTTTTTGTTCTTAGATTTCTTTTTATTCTTCTTTTTCTTCTTACGTTCTTTAAGCTTCTGTTTGACCTTCTCAGGTAACTCAAGCTCCTTGGGCGCTTGTTTTAATGAGCTTTCGAGCTCATTAATATCACTTCGGTCTTGTTTTGAAACTAAAGAAACGACCCGTGAAGCTTTACCTGAGCCAACAAGATCAGCCCGATAACGATATTCATCGGGATTACTGGGGACATCATAATTGATAACCTGCGTAACACGCTGCAGGTCTATTTCAGCAGCAGGGATATCAGCTACTAGCAGGTATTGTACATCTCCATTGGTAAAGTTTGCAAATCGTTGAGCCCGCTTCTCATCAGAAAGCTTTCCATGCAGGCTTGTAGCCTTCAGGTTTTGTTTACGTAATGTTCGATATAAACGATCTGTACCTCGTTTAGAAGCAGTAAAGATAACACAGTTATCAGTAGGTGTTTCCTCGATATGTGCCATAAGGGTTGTAATCTTCATCCGGTTAGGTACATAGATGTAACCGTGAGAGAGCATCCCGTCGACCTTAGGTGGTTCTGTCAACATATGCGAAGAATCTTCAAGGCCAATTATTTCGGCGTCTTCAAAGTAGAGCTTTGTGAGCTCCTTGACCTCCTCATTCATTTCTTCAGTATAAATAACCGTTTGGTGGTCATTAAGTACTCTTCGCAGTATAGCCTTTAATTTGGGCTGCAAGCCAAGTTTTACCATCTCATCTGCTGCATCAATTACAACCAGTTTGACATCACGAAAAACATATCTGAGTTTTTTTGTAATATCAGCAAGAGGTCCAGGGTTACCTGAAATTACTTGCACATTACTTTTAAGTGCTTCTTCCTGTTCTTCAGCATCGGAGTCCATATCAACAGAGGCGCTTTCGATCTGTGCATGGTAGCCCATGGCCCAAACAAGCTCATCAATCTGCTGAGATTCATCTGGGTTTGGAGTCAATACTAATACAGAAGCACCTTCTTGTTCTTCCCTGTCGTCAATCATTTCCAATGCAGGGATAACAAATGAAGCAATTTTATCACTTCCAGGTTCTGCTTTGATCAATGCATCTTTCCCTTCCAGTATAGCAGGAAGGACTTCTTCTTGGAGTTCAGTGAGTTCAGTGTAGTTTACATCTGCGAGCCCGCTCATGATATCGGGGCTCAGGTCTATTTCTTCAAACTTCAACGTTCTAACCTTTCATTTAGTTAATGTTTGTTCTTCATGCACTGCTTCAAAATCAAGCAATGCTCATCAGGTACTTGAATATACAAAACTTATAGCGCTTGCTCATCTGATTTCCCAACCATCTTATATTCAGTTGTAAACAAGCGATGTATCTTTAGTTCATTTCCCTTTGACTTAAGATAAACGCATACTCCCCCTAACATTATTGCCATTCCTAGTAAAACAACTAAGCCGGCTTCAGGCCCAAACTCACCGCCAGTCCACAAGTATGGGCCGGATTGTTGAATTTGCAATATGCCTACCTCAAACTGTTTTCCACTAACAGGGAACCCAAAAAGCCCGGCCATGAAAAAATTCCACCCAAAGTGTAGGCCAACTGATAGAGAAAGGCGTCCTGTGAAAATGTAGGGCATTGCCAATACAGCGCCTGCGACAATGATATTAAATGTCGAAAGCAGAGATGCATTTGGGTTGTAAAAATGGAGTAATCCAAATACAGAAGAGGTTAAAACTATTGCAATACCTACTACAAGTCGTTTGCTTATCTGTGGGTATCGTAATCCTTCTACAATATTAAGTATTTGATATCCGCGGGAGAACAGCTCCTCATAAAATCCTACCATTGCCATAGCCAACATGAAGACTGTTAGCTTTAGCAGAAATGGTTGTTCGGTTGAAAGGTTCCAACCAAAATCGGTGACAGTAACCCAGCCTAATTGCCATTCCAGGGAAAAAATAGCACCTATTGCTATAAAAGCCAGAATAGTGCCAACAATAAATTCTTTTATCCATTGTTTATTAATATGGATGCCGTAGTCGGTAAAGCTACGATTATCAATATATTGGGCTGCAATCCAGATGCTTGCAATAACACCTAAAAACTGTGGACCAATACTTGTGAGTAGTGAGGATTCCGGTAAAAGAAGAAAAAATGGAAAGTAAAGTGGGGCAACAACAACGATGAGCGTAAAGAATTGAAGTAGCAGGCGCCATCCTGCACGCAATCGTTGCTCTTTATTATTAGTAAATACATTCATAAGTCAAGAAACATTCTTAGTTTTCATCCAGTATGAGTATTCTTAAAAACGTTATAAACTACATTAAAAGACCAAATAAATCAGGTTCGTATGAGTGATCGATTTGTGTTTCAGGCCTCAAAAGAAGACGTGAAAAACTTATTCCAAGTAACATCAGCGCGCGATGATGTTTTTGATTCGAATTTTAATATAACCCCAGGTACGCTAATTCCTGCTATCTATCAAGAAAATGGGGAGCGACAGATTCATCAATTTGTTTGGGGATTGATACCTAAAGGTGCTGAAGAAGAGAAAGAGGGGCGAGAAAATTTTGAAGTTGCTATTGAAAACCTGAAAGAAAATGAACACTTAACTGAATGTTTGGCTCAACGGCGATGCCTAATTCCGGCCAAAGGGTTTTATAAATGGAAGACCACTAAAAAAAAGAGTACTCCGTTTTTTATCCGGTTGCTTTCAAATGAATTGACAGCTATTGCTGGTATTTACTCGATATGGAAATCTTCTACGGGTCGTGATGTCTATTCTTGCGCGATGCTCACAACAATAGCCAATGCACTGGTACAACCGGTAGATGAGCGGATGCCAATATTATTACATCCGGATGACCATGAAAAGTGGTTGGCTGATAATGAGATTGTACCCAGTAACCTACAGCAATTCCGAAAAAGTTATTCTATTACTGATTTAGCGGTTAATCGGGTTTCTGAAGAGGTTAATAATCCAGATAATAATAGTCCGGAATTAATTCAGCCTATTCCTAAATAGGGTAGCCTAATCTCCGGGCTCTTTATAAATTCGCATGGTAGGATATGCCAACTCAATATCATCATGTTCGTCTAAAGTACGGAGAATATCTTCCCAAATAGCTTGGGAAAGGCCACGACGCTGGCGCGGATCGGAGAGATGGCGAATGGTTAAACATACGCCACTATCGCGCACGTCCGTATATACAATGGGAGTGAGGTAACGATAATGGATAAGATATGATTTTTTTGCTTTCTGGACTTGTCTTTCCGCACGCTCAACTGAATCTTCAAGATGTTTGTCAGATATATTCTGCAATAATTTTTTTGCCTTTTCCCAGTTACTCTCGAAGGTGACCAGAACTTCTATTTCGTTCCAAAGAAACTCAAAGTTACTGGTATAGTTAGCCAATGATTTTGAAAACAGATAATGATTGGGTACATGCACAACACGACCGGTACTCTGGTCAGCATAAACCCAATTTCCTATTTCGAGTACTGTAAACTTGAAAAGGCGTTGGTCTATGACATCTCCTTTAACATCCCCTATTTGAATGCGGTCTCCTACATCAAAAGGTTTGCGCCAAAGAATAAAAAGCCAGGCCGCAAAGTCACTCACAGGATCTTTCAAGGCAATGGCAAGACCTGCAGACAGCAGACCCAAAAAGGTGGCTACGGATTGTAACCCCTCAAACCAGATACGCCCAACAATTAGTAATCCCAGGAATACGGAAATATAGGTGAGGTTTTTACGCCATTTATATTGTACCTTGGTTTCCGGTAATTTTTTGTTGATCACCCGGATAGCAATGAAGCGAATTAACCAAATAGCTATTACTACAACAACCGATAAAATTACCTGGTATGTGAAGCCGGGAGAGTTTTCAATAAATTGTTGGATACGGTTTGAAATATTTTGCACAGTTGGTGTCTTTTATGAAATAAATAGCTATCAAACTGGTTGTAATTAAACAAAGATTATATCATTGTAAAGAAAAGGAATTTTGAATAACTTTACTGGTCTGAAAAACATAGTTACATAGAACTTACCATGCTTTATTATATTATAATATCTGTAATTACGATCATTTGTATTTTGTTAACAATTGTCATCTTGTTGCAACCGGGACAGGGACAAGGAATTTCCGGCGGATTGGCAGCCGGTAATGCCGGTGGACAAGGTTTGGGGGCCCGGCGTACAGCTGATTTACTATCAAAATCTACTACCGTTTTGGGGACTGCCCTTTTGGTTCTTTGCGTCTTGGCAAACTTCGCAATTGAGCGGGGCGGTACTACTCAGAGTGCTGTTCAACAAAGTGGAACAGAGCAGTCTACTCAACAAAATAATATTAACAACCCATCTGAAACCCCCTCCGCTATACCAGAGCTACCAGCGAATCAAGGTAATAACAGTGGTGGCAATGGTAGCGATGGCGATTCTGACGGTGGAAGTTAGTTAGAATAGCATTTTTTTGAAAAGCCTGATCTTATTAGGGTCGGGCTTTTTCTATATGAATCTGAAAAGCACTATATGGCTGGGCAATTACTTCCCGATACAGAAGCGTGAGAAGATACTGTCCAGAATATCTTCGGTGGTGATCTCACCGGTAATAGTGCCAAGATGTTTTAGGGCCGAACGTAAATCAATAGAAAGGAAGTCACCTGTCATTCCTCGGTCAAGAGCTTGTAGAGCACTTTGTACATCTTGCTGGGCCTTTTCCAACGCATCGCGGTGTCGGCTTGAAGTGACTAATAAGCTGGAAGAATCATAATGTTTATTCTCGAGGGCTCGGCGTTTCATCAGTTTTTTAAGCTTATCAATGGCTTCTCCCTCTAAAGCTGAAATTTTAAGATCATAATCGATGCGCTCATCATCAATATCCAGTGCAATATCTTTTTTGGTTCCGATTAGAATAAAAGGAGTCTCACCAGCATTTTTTTGAAGCTTGGCAATCTCCTCACGTTCTTCAATGGTGATCTCGCTCGAAAGATCTTTTAAATACACAACGAGATCTGCTTTCTCAAAAGCTTGTTGCGACCGTTTTACACCTTCAGCTTCCACTACATCCGTAGTATCTCGCAATCCTGCGGTATCAGTAAGCTTAAACCGTAAGCCATCATAACTCCAGTCCACATCGATGGTATCACGCGTTGTGCCGGCAATTTCAGTAACTATAGCACGATCTTTGCCAACCAAGGTATTTAACAGGGTGGACTTACCGGCATTGGGCAGTCCAATAAAAACTGTGCGAACACCATGTTTGACGAGGCGTCCCGTTTCGTAGGTGGCTAAAAGCTCATCGATTTCTTCATCTAACTCTTCTAGTAGTTCTTGTAGCTGTTTTTTATCGGCGAACTCTACATCTTCTTCTACAAAATCCAACTCAAGTTCAACCATTGCAGTAGCATCAATGATCTGCTGACGAAACTGTTTAATATGTTCACCGAGTCGCCCTTCGAGTTGTTGGTGGGCGGCATCGAGGGCTTTCTTACTTTTTGCATGTATAAGGTCGGCTACCGCTTCAGCTTGGCTTAGTTCCAGTTTGCCGTTTAAGAAGGCTCGTTGGGTAAACTCTCCGGGCTCTGCAGATCTTACGCCAAGGGTGAGCATAGTCTCTAATACAGCTTGTGTGACTAATACTCCTCCGTGGCACGAAATCTCTACGGTTTCTTCTCCGGTATAAGATCTTGGAGAGCGAAATACCGTAACCAGCACTTCATCAACCATCTTTTCATCTTTGTCAACAATATTACCAAAGTGGACAGTGTGTGATTCTTGTTGACGAAGATCTTTGCCAGTAAATGCGTCATTAACAATTGCAACGGCATTTTCTCCGGAAACACGAATGACAGCTATACCCCCTTCGCCAACAGGTGTAGCAATGGCAGCAATGGGTTCGCGTTCATTAATTTCTTGGGATTTCTCTTCGCCACTAGCTGTTTCTTTGTTGTTCATAGCTCCAAATATAATGAGTATACAGCCTTTATTCAGGGAGAGTCAATAGTTATTAAATAACTAAATCTTGTTTTTACTAACAAAGTGATAATTCGTTTAATGCATAATTCTTTGTAATCAATGACTCTTACTTAATACAAATAAGATTTATTGGGCTGTTAATAGTCGTTGCAATATTTATTAATTGTCATGAGCTTGCAACAGTAGTAGGTACCCAGCTTCAGACTATTAAGCTGGAAAATGGTCGTGAGTGGGTTGTGCAGATTATTCTAACATCACTAAGGAACACTAATTGCGTTTACAACTAATATCAGAAAAGTTGACAGCTCGAATGAAATAAAAAAACCTGCCAGGGTTTACAGCCTGGCAGGCTTAAATGTTTAGAATACATACTATTAACAGCTGTTACTCCACGTCACCCATTAACTTTTTAACGCCGGGACTGGCAAGGAGTGCAATAATTCCACCACCACCAACAATCATAGCTACGCTCCAGAATAGGTTGGTAGGAGCCAAGGTTTCAAGTTGCCCAGCCACTAATCCTGCGAAAAGGTTCCCAAGTGCTGCGGCTACAAACCATACGCCCATCATCTGACTTACCCGGCTTTTAGGGGCCAGCTTTGTCATCGATGAAAGGCCAACAGGTGATAAGCAGAGCTCACCGGCTGTGTGTAGGAAATAGGTAACAATAAGCCAGGATACAGATACCGGAGCATCAGGACTGGCATTTGCAGCTCCCCAAGAGAGAACAAAGAATCCGGCAGCAAGTCCTAAAAGTCCAAGCCCAAATTTAACAGGTATGGAGGGGTTTGAGTTTCGAGCGGCTAACCAAGTCCATAACCAACCAAAGATAGGTGCAAAAATCACAATAAAGGTTGGGTTAATTAGCTGTAGAGTACTTGCAGGAGTTTCCCATCCAATACCAATTTGCTGGAAAACCCAGTATAAGAAGGCTAAAATACCCACAGCTGAAACAGCAATAACCCATTTGGCAAGACTCCAGAGATCATTCCTTTTAAAGATACGGTACACAAGGTAAGCGGTAGGAATAGCTAAAATAGCCGTAATGATTGCTGCGCCCCCGTTAAATAAAAAGGAACTTGGTCCAAATGATCTCTCGGTTAGATCTTTAGCAAAGAGGTTAAGCGAAGATCCGGCCTGTTCAAATCCGCTCCAGAAGAGAGCAGCTAAGATAAAGAGCCAGAAAATAACGCCCAGTCGTTTTTGTTCTTCTTTATTGTGTCCGCCAAAGAAGATGATATAGATAAAGAACAGTATGGTAATTGCAACAGCACCATATCCCAAATAACCAGCAATTTCTTCGAGTGTAACACTAACTACACCTGAAGTGATAAGAAATCCGAATAATACAAGAGCTGCGGCAATGAACGAGACAATTCCGTAAAAGCGCCGGCTGCGTGTTTTAATTACTTCTTCCGGTTCTCCGGTTTTTAGTTTTCCTGCTTCTCCAAGAAATTTATCTCCAATTTTATATGAGATCAATCCAAGAAGCATTCCAAATCCGGCTAATGAAAACCCATAGTGCCAGTTATACCCTTCACCGAGCATTCCACAAAGAAGGGGGCCTAAAATAGCACCAAAGTTGATTCCCATGTAGAATATTGAAAATCCGGCATCACGAGTGGCGCCACCTTCCGGGTATATATCACCGACCATCGAGCTCACATTGGGCTTAAGTAGACCTGTGCCAATTACAATTAGTGCTAATCCAATGAAAAAGAATGTAGTAGTGGGAATGGCCATGCTGAAATGTCCGGCAGCAATTATACAACCACCTACAAATACCGCTTTCCGTTGTCCCCAAATATTATCTGCGACCCATCCTCCCGGTAATGAAAGCACATATACAAAAAAGGTATAAAGGCCATAAATGGCAGTAGCTTTGCCAACACTAAAACCTAAGCCAGGGTTACTCCCAACTGCTTCTGCCGTCATAAAAAGAACAAGCAGGGCACGCATTCCATAATAACTGAAGCGTTCCCATAGCTCGGTAAAAAATAAAGTAGAGAGCGCCCTGGGGTGTCCAAAGAAGTCTCTGTGCTGAGAGGCTGCTGCCCCATCTGTTACCTGTTGTCCATTTGCCATTGATATTCCTTGCTTTAGTTCAACATACAATTTGAAAATTCATATCCACGCCGTGCATGATAATTAAACCGTTTTAGTGAAGCAACTTCAAAAATGATACAATAAGGAAGTTACTTTATAAAAGTTTTAGTGTGAATGTTATCGCAAATTCATGTTATAAGGAAAAGGATTAGACTTATTACAGCGGCTCTGTTACCTTTGGAAAAAAAATAAACTAGGAGAATACAATGAGTACTGATACCGGAGTAGTTAAGAACATAAAAGCACCAACAGGAACCGAAATAGAATGTAAGGGGTGGCATCAGGAAGCGGCCATGCGGATGTTGATGAATAATCTGGATCCTGATGTGGCAGAGAAACCCGATGACCTTATTGTGTATGGAGGAAGCGGGAAAGCCGCCCGTAACTGGGAATGCTATCATAAAATTCTGGAAACGTTGAAACGTCTTGAAAATGATGAAACGATGCTGGTGCAAAGTGGTAAGCCGGTTGGGGTATTTCGCACTCATGAAGAAGCTCCTCGTGTGCTTATTGCCAATTCTCATTTAGTACCAAACTGGGCTAATTGGGATAAGTTCCGGGAGCTTGAAAAGAAAGGCTTGACCATGTATGGCCAAATGACGGCGGGCTCTTGGATCTATATTGGGACACAGGGCATTCTGCAGGGGACGTATGAGACTTTTGCTGAATGTGCGAGACAGAAATTTGACGGTACGTTGCAGGGACAACTACTGGTAACAGCTGGTCTTGGTGGCATGGGGGGAGCGCAGCCACTGGCAGCAACGATGAATGGTGCGGCTTGTATTGGAATTGAAGTAGATGAGCACCGTATCGATCGGCGCGTTGAAACAGGCTATTGTGATATCAAGTGTACCAACCTCGATGAAGCTCTTGAAAAAGCACTGGATGCTAAAGAAAAAGGGGAAGCGTTGTCTATTGGTCTATTGGGTAATGTTGCTGAAGTTTTACCTGCAATGTTAGAAAAAGGAGTTATTCCCGATGTACTTACTGATCAGACTTCTGCGCATGATTTGCATGTAGGATATATTCCAGCCGGTATGTCACTTGAGGAGGCGGCCGAAGAGCGAGAGTTGAATCCTGAGATGTACCAAGAGGCAGTGCTGGATTCTATGGTTACTCATGTGGATACTATGCTAAAAATGCAGAAAAAAGGGGCCATTACGTTTGATTACGGCAATAATCTTCGGGGACAGGTGGCCGACCATCGGGGGATGCAAGAGGCATTTAACTTCCCGGGTTTTGTGCCTGCTTTTATTCGTCCGTTATTTTGCCGTGGTTCCGGTCCGTTCCGTTGGGCTGCTCTTTCCGGTAATCCTGATGATATTTATACTACGGATAAAGCGGTGCTGGAGACCTTTCCTGAAAAAGCAGCGCTTGCCCGTTGGATTGAAAAGGCGCAAGACCAAGTGCAGTTTCAAGGGCTGCCGTCTCGAATTTGCTGGCTGGAGTATGGTGAGCGTGCTGAAATGGGAGCTAAATTCAATTGGTTGGTCAAAAAAGGAAAGGTTGATGCCCCATTGGTTATTGGTCGTGATCACCTGGATACGGGTTCTGTGGCCTCACCTAATCGTGAAACTGAATCAATGAAAGACGGATCAGATGCGATTGCGGATTGGCCTTTGTTGAACGCGATGCTGAATACAGCCAGCGGTGCCAGTTGGGTATCACTGCATCACGGTGGTGGCGTAGGTATTGGCTATTCTATTCATGCCGGAATGGTGTGTGTGGCTGATGGTACTGAAATGGCCGATGAGCGATTGCAACGGGTGTTAACAAATGACCCGGGTAGTGGGGTAATGCGTCACGCTGATGCAGGATACGATGAGGCAGTGCAAACAGCTAAAGAGCGCGGATTAGATCTGCCGATGGTGGATTAGATTTTGCAGACTGGTATTATGTCACCTTTATTTGATAATAAAATTTACGATGGATGGGGTGCATACCCGTCCATTAATTAGCTTAAACATATGGGTGGGTTTTATTAAATATTTTACCATCTTTTAAAGATTAAAAGACGGATTAACAATCTGTCTACCTTAATAAGAGAGATGAGTAACTGCAAAAGAAAGCTGACTCATTAGCAACTCGTCTAATTATTTGGGTTATTGGTCGTACTTATTACTTTAATCAGGCAAACAAAGTAATTCCGGTGATCTATGTCCAATTCTATTCCCAAGCGTATTCTTCCGGTTATTGTGGTGGCCCAATTTGCAGGCACTTCTCTTTGGTTTGCAGGTAATGCCGTTATACCTGATTTGGTTCAAGAACTGCAGCTCACAGAGATGGCAGTAGGATATATTACCTCTGCTGTACAGTTTGGGTTTATCAGTGGTACTCTATTGTTTGCATTGTTAAGTGTAGCAGACCGTATTTCTCCCAGTAAGGTTTTTGTGGGATGCGCTCTTTTTGGAGCTGCCTTTAATACGTTGACGGTATATTCCGATACTTTTCTATTGTTAATGATCAGTAGATTTTGCACTGGTTTTTTCTTGGCCGGAATCTACCCGGTGGGTATGAAAATTGCCTCCGATTGGCACAGAGAGGGATTGGGAAAAGCGCTTGGATACTTGGTAGGTGCCCTTGTGGTAGGTACCGCATTTCCACACCTGATCAAGTACCTAGCGGCCGATCTCCCATGGCGAACTATTCTGTTTGCTACCTCTGCATTCTCTGCTCTCGGTGGAATGGTGCTCTATTTGGCAGTACCCGATGGTCCGTACCAAGGTAAGAAAGGGGACTTTGAGCCCTCAGTAATGTTTCGTTTGTTTAAGAATCATAACTTCCGTTCTGCAGCCTTTGGTTACTTCGGACATATGTGGGAGCTTTACACTTTTTGGGCTTTTGTGCCACTGATGATTGGCTTTTATGCCGAAACCAATGGCGCAATTTATGGGGCGGTTCCACTATGGTCGTTCGCTATTATTGGCATAGGAGGAGTAAGCTGTGCGGTTGGGGGATACTGGGCCCTTAGAACAAGCAGCAAGAAAGTAGCTCTTGTTTCATTGGTGGGTTCGGGTATATGTTGTCTGCTTGTTCCTTTCGCCTTCGGAATTTCTTTTTATCTATTCATAAGTCTTCTGCTGATATGGGGCATTTTTGTAGTATCGGATTCGCCCCAGTTTTCTACCCTTGTAGCGCAGTCAGCCGATCGTGAATATGTAGCTACGGGATTAACAATAGTAAATAGCGTAGGTTTTGCTATTACTATTTTTAGTATTCAGTTGGTGAATATGATGTGGGCTCACTGGCAGAGTCCAGCTGTGTTTTTAGTGATGGCAGCAGGACCATTAGTGGGAGCAATTGCTATTATGAAATATCAGTTGTATCCAAAGAATAATGAAACTACTGTTTCGGAATAATCGTGTACAGTAATGAATGGATAAACCAAAATTAACATTCATATGGAAACAATTCTTGTCATTCTAGGAGGCCTTCTTATTGTCGCAGGGTTTATTGGAGCCTTATTACCGGTTGTACCCGGTCCGCCCATTAGTTATTTGGGGCTAGTTGTTCTTCAGTTAACTTCTGCTCATCCCTTTAGCTTGAAGTTTTTCATTATTTGGGCCCTTATTATAGCTATGCTAATGGTTCTAGATAATGTGATTCCTGCCTACGGTACAAAAAAGCTTGGCGGTTCTGCCTATGGTGTTTGGGGCTGTATTATGGGCATGCTAGTCGGGATATTCTTTTCTCCTATAGGATTAATAGTTGGTCCCTTGGCGGGTGCATTTATAGGTGAGCTGGTTGGTGGTAAAACCTCAGATCAGGCTATACGTTCTGCTGCTGGTTCTTTTTTGGGGTTCATGGCAAGTACTGTATTAAAGCTTATAGCCAGTGGAATGATGGGATATTACTTTTTTATGAATTTATAAGAGCTTCTCATGGTAGTAATAGTTATTCCGGCTTTTGAAAAATGATCACCCGATCACCGGGAAATGTTACTGAAGTTTCCCAGTTATTAGCTAGCCACTGGAATGTTTTTTGGGTATAAAAGGTGACATGGGTTTCATCTAACCGGTAGTGCCAATTTGCAAAGAAAGATTTATCATTTTCAGCAAGCTTTGTCATGATTCCTAAATAGCCACCGGGTTTTAGGCAGTCCCAAAGTCTTTTGAACTCTTTTCGCGGATAAAAAAGGTGCTCAACTACTTCAGTCGCAGTTATAAAATCATACCTTTTATTAAACACCGATTCATCATCTGCATAAAAGGGATCGTAGATATTAACCGCATGTCCATGTTCTTCAAACATAAGATTGAGTGTTGGTCCCGGTCCGCAGCCAAAATCGAGTCCCTTGCTTTTCGGTTCCAGCAAGTCATTGAGTGGTTTAAAAAGTTGCCCCAAGAAGTTGCGATACCCCTTATCATTGGGATCATTTTCGTGCGTTTCATATCGTGCAAGCTCTTCATCAGTTGAGGGACGATCTTTAGGCGCTGCAAAAATTAGTTGACAGTTCTGGCACTGATAGTAGTCACTGGCATAATGCTCAGATTGGTCAGTATAAAAAAGTTGCACATCGTCACTGTTGCATAAGATGCACGTTGATACAGGCATATTGTGTATAGGTTTATATCCATTAATTTTGTGTAAGATACAAATTGCTGTTCGCTTCTAATACACGGTTTTAAAAATAGATGGATAGGTTGGGTACATTTAAGAATGGGATTTATTTTCCATATATTGAATGAACGTTCATTCATTGCTGTTCTTCTTAACAGACTGGGAAAAATATTATGATGGAAGGTAAAAATAATGATAAACGTACTGCTGTATTATCAGCTACCCTAAACTTGGTAAGTAATCGCGGTTTTCATAACACTCCCATGGCAAAGATTGCTGAGCTGGCCGATGTCTCAGCCGGAACTATATATAATTATTTTAGTAATAAGCAGGATCTGGTTGATAGCTTATACCTTGAGATTAAAAATGCATTTACTACAGCTGCATTTCAGGAGTATGATGAAGATATGCCAGTGAAAGAGGGGGTAAGATGCGTTTGGTTTAATATGATTGGATATAAAATGTCTAACCAAAAGCAGGCAAATTTTCTATCACAGTGTGAAAATTCCCAAATTGTATCGGAGGCTGTACGGAAACGGGCTCTACAACATCTGCAACCACTGATAGAATTGTGGGAACGAGGTCAAAAAGAGGGAACTATTCGAATGGTTTCCCCCTATTTGCTATATGCGTATGCCGTTTATCCGTTGTCATTTTTTGTCGCTATAGAAGAACGAAATGAATTTAAATTAACAAAAGAGATGCGTGAACAGTCATTTGAAATGGCTTGGAGTGCAATCTCATTAAAGTAATATATAATATATTTAAGAAGTGTTGACATGAATAAAGTAATAAAACTAGCAAATAGACCGACGGGAAAGCCTGTAAGTTCAGATTTTAAAATTGAAGAAATCAAAAAACCGTCTCCATCTGATGGGGAAATGCTTTTAAAGCCCAAATTTGTTTCTGTAGATCCATATTTGCGGGGAAGAATGAGGGATGTAGAATCTTATGTTGACCCGTTTAAGCTGAATAAGGCGATTAGTTCACCAATAGTAGCGGAAGTTATATCCAGCGAAAATACATCATTTGAAAAAGGAGATTATGTAACAGCTGAATTGGAATGGAAAAAATATCAGCTTTCAAATGGTAATGGATTACGTAAGATAAATCCCGATTTAGCTCCCCTTTCTGCACATCTTGGGGTCTTGGGGCTGACAGGTATTGCAGCCTTTATTGGTCTGACAGAAATTGGTGTGCCCAAGGAGGAAGAGACGTTGGTTGTTTCTGGAGCCGCAGGAGCTGTAGGGAGTGTTGTCGGTCAAATTGGAAAAATAAAAGGGTGCCACGTAGTTGGTATTGCTGGATCAGATGAGAAAGTAGAGTTATTAAAGTCAAAATTCGGATTTGATGCCGCTATTAATTATAAGACTACAGAAAATATGAGTAATGCTATATCACAGGCCGCAGAAAGCGGAGTTGATGTTTATTTTGATAATGTAGCAGGCGATATATCGGATGGGGTATACCAAAACATGAATAATTTTGGGCGTATTATAAACTGTGGAGCTATCGCACTTTATAATGCGACTTCAGTGCCGACCGGACCGCGCTTAGAGCCAATGATGGTACAAAAACGACTTTCGATGCAGGGATTTATTGTAAGCGATTACCAGGAAAAGTTCCCCGAAGCAGTGAAACAGTTGGCGAAATGGCTTAAAAAAGGGGAGCTGGAATATGCAGAAACTATTGTAGAGGGGTTTGATAACATCCCCAATGCTTTTTTAGGTCTTTTCGAAGGAGATAACAAAGGAAAAATGATAGTGAAAATTTAAAATTAGCTAAATAAGTATGAATAATTTCGATTTTTATAATCCAACAAAAATCCTTTTTGGAAAGGGGAAAATAGAAAATATAACAGATGAAATTCCGGAAGGTGCCAAGGTGCTAATGACCTATGGCGGTGGAAGTATTAAACAAAATGGTATTTATGAACAGGTAAAGGATGCGCTGGAAGATTTTAAAGTAGTGGAATTTGGCGGTATTCCCCCGAATCCCGAATATGAAGTACTTCTTGATGCACTTGATGTTATTAAGGAAGAAGATATTGATTTCATGTTGGCCGTTGGAGGAGGATCGGTTATTGATGGAACTAAGTTTTTATCTGCTGCGGCCCTATATGAAGGGGATAATCCCTGGGAACTCTTAACAGAACATAATCGTGTGGAAGAAGGATTGCCATTTGGGACAGTATTAACGCTACCCGCGACCGGCTCGGAGATGAATTCCGGAGCGGTAGTCTCACGCAAAGAGACAAAGGAAAAATTAGCTATGGGTGGGCCTGGACTTTTCCCGAAGTTTTCGGCTTTGGATCCTACAGTTATTAGAACTGTACCGGAGCGCCAACTGGCAAATGGTATTACAGATGCATTTACCCACGTATTAGAGCAATATATGACATATCCCGCAGGTGGGCATCTGCAAGATCGTTTTGCTGAGAGTATTATGCAGACTCTTATTGAAGTGGCACCTAAAGTAATGGAAGATCAGTCGGATTATGAGATCGCCTCAAACTTTATGTGGAGCTGTACAATGGCACTGAATGGTCTAATTCAAAAAGGAGTGCCCACGGATTGGGCTGTACATGCCATGGGGCATGAACTCACGGCGTTGTATGGAATAGACCACGCTCGGACATTAGCGATAATAGCCCCCCGCCATTACGAAGAAAACTTCGGGAGTAAGAAGGAGAAGCTAGCTCAATATGGGGAGCGAGTGTGGAATATTACAGAAGGGGATATGGATTCAAAGGCTACCAAAGCAATTCAAAAGACCGAGTCTTTTTTCCACTCTCTCAATATTGATACAAAACTGTCAGACTATACGGATAACTACGAAGAAACCGCTGAAATTATAGCAAGTCGTTTCAAAGAGCGAGGATGGCTCGGACTTGGAGAACATGAAAATATAGATCCTGATAAAGTTGAGGAAATTGTGAAAAAGGCATACTGATTTTATCAAGTAGTTGATATTATAGTTGTAGAAAGGGATTAATGAAAACCGTCATTAATCCCTTTTTTATTTAAAAATATATTTCAGAACCTATTATATGAAAAAGTTGTGAAGAGGTGCAGGTTGGGCAAATCCTTTGATTATCCTATCTTCGGTAAAATAAAAGTAAGCCTATAATAAAATGATTACACTGCAAAACCTTTATACCGATCTATCAGAAAGTATTGAAAGATTAAAGAAGAATCCCGAAGCGGTACAGGCCTCTCGGAATATTGTAGAAGATGCCCTTGATCGGGATGAGCCTATGTATGGTATTAATACGGGATTTGGAGCGCTGGCTAATAAACGCG
Organism: Fodinibius saliphilus; assembly: GCF_005869845.1. Classification (NCBI taxonomy): domain Bacteria; kingdom Pseudomonadati; phylum Balneolota; class Balneolia; order Balneolales; family Balneolaceae; genus Fodinibius; species Fodinibius saliphilus. The sequence goes on from NZ_VAWF01000002.1 coordinate 490,033, forward strand.
TTGGTGATAAGGAGCTAAAGCAGCTCCAGCGTAATTTAATTCTTTCCCATTCGGTAGGGGTCGGAGATCTTATTCCCAAAGATATTTCAAAACTGATGTTGCAGATTAAGATTCATTCTCTGGGATTGGGCAACTCCGGAATATCAGAAGAGACTTTTCAAAGATTGATCTACTTTATAGAAAATGATCTAATTCCTGCTATGCCCGAAAAAGGAAGTGTCGGCGCTTCTGGTGACTTGGCGCCCCTAGCCCATATGGCACTACCGCTACTGGGTTATGGTATGTTTTGGAATGCGGATGCAACGGATACCATACCGGCCGAAAAAGTGTTAAATGATCACAATTTGGAATCAATTGATTTACAGGCAAAGGACGGACTGTCCTTAATCAATGGTACTCAGCTTATGAGTGGGTATGGAGCATATGTGCTTGAAAAATCGCTTAGCCTTATGAAAGCTGCTGACCTGGTTTCAGCTATGAGCCTGGAAGCATTACAGGGGAGTATTAAGCCTTTTGATAAGCGTATCCATGAAATTAGATCCCATAAAGGACAGCAAGAAGTAGCTAAAAATGTTCGGGAACTGTTGAGAGAAAGTGAAATTTTAGAATCACATCGAAATTGTGGGAAGGTGCAAGACCCGTATTGCCTGCGATGTGTACCTCAGGTACACGGCGCCAGTCGTGATGGGTTAAGGTATTCTCGAGAGCAAATTGAGACGGAGTTAAACTCAGTAACAGATAATCCACTGGTGTTTGAGAATGGGGATATTATTAGCGGAGGGAATTTTCACGGACAACCCTTAGCACTAGCACTGGATCATGCCAAAGTTGCTTTGGCTGAATTTGCCAGTATCTCTGAGCGGCGCACCTATTTGTTGTTGGAAGGACATGATGGGTTGCCTGAGTTGTTGATGGAAGAAACAGGAATTAATTCTGGTTTTATGATTCCGCAATATACTTCTGCTTCATTGGTATCTGAAAACAAAGTGCTTTGTCATCCGTCCTCAGTAGACTCTATCCCTACAAGTTTGGGCCAAGAAGACCATGTGAGTATGGGTAGTATCAGTGCGCTCAAGTTATTAGAAGTTTACCAGAATGTAGAACAGGTGTTGGCCATAGAGCTCTTTACTGCTGCGCAGGCACTGGACTTTCGCAAGCCCTTACGCCCAGGTCGAGGCGTAGAAATTGCTCATGACCATGTTCGTGATACTATTCCTCATGCTCAAAAAGACCATTACTTTAAAGATGATATCAATAAAGCGGTAGAGCTATTGCAGAGTTCCAGCATGGTCAATCAAGTTGAAGAAAAAACTACTAAATTACATTAGACAAAATATATTTTAACTGCCTAATTTTCGTTTACTACACGTAAGCCCTCAAAGTCTTGCTTTAAATTTACCGGTCGGGGAAATGATATGACATAGGCATCATCATGTACTTTATTCATAATTTCTTGGACCCTTTTAGAATTTTCATAATCATTGAATACCCCAATTAGTACTTCGTAAAATTGTTTTCTTTTTATAATAAGTATTTTGCTTTTTTCCGCCTGAGTATCTTCTCCCAATTTTTTAAGGGCATTATTTCTAACTTTTTGAGCTGTTTCTAAAAAATATGTTGCAAATATTTGTGTATAGTGTCCTTGAGGCAAGGCATATGCAACTCCCGTCTCCCGGTTGACCTCTACTTTCCTGATTTCAGACTGCATGCTTCCCAAGGCTTTTCTTAATTCTTCAATACTATCTTTTAGAAGAGCGATTTGACTTTTTAAAGAGTCTATTTCAACGGTATTATTTTCGATAAGTTTTTTATAATACCGTTCAGTTTCTTTATTCGCATCTTCTGCTTGGGTTAAGCGTCGATTTAAACTTTCAATTCGATTGTTTTGAGTTATAAATTGATTATAATCAGCAGGGCTCAAATCCACTGGTGAAGGGCGCCAGGAAAGGTGCCGGCTTGACTTTTTCTTACCCAAATGTAGCCGGACTCCACCAGTCAGCGAATTTAAGAGATCAGAACCCCATCCCTCCATTTCGTTATCCATAGAATTGGCACCAAGCCGATACTCATAATGGGTAAACACATCAATCAAATTATTCACTTTATAAGCAATTCCGAATCCCGCATTATAACTAGTGTCATGATCGTAGAACTGCCCATCAGGGCCTTTGTATTTAAACATATCATAACCGACACCAGCTGTTAAATAAGGGTTAATGCGGGTAGATGCTCTGTTCAGCAATAAAACCTGGTTGAGGTTGATAATGTTTTTCAGCGTGACCATGTTCATATTTGTCTCAAACTGTTTTATCGAACCCACTATTTGAGTACGTCGATAACCAAGTTCGAGTGACCAAGCTGGGGTCAAGGCGTATTGAACTCCCGCATCAAAAGCAGGAGTAACATCCGTGTTGGTAGTAAAATTGCTTGATAAAATTGTGGAGCTATTATTTCTGTCCCCCAGACTGGCTCCCCCGCTAAATGTTAAACTTAGCCTGCGATAATCATTAAATTCGTAGCTTTGTGAATAAAGTACTGATGAGGTGAACAGCGTTAAGCATACGATGGATACAATCTTTCTTATAGATAGAATAAACATAATTAAGTCCCTCCCGTTTTTTATATGTACATAAACTATGTAAAGTGCTCTCTCTTTTTTGCACTATATTATAATCTACTAATATTCAAATATTAAGTCACATTTAATTCTTCTAATTTTTCAGTTTTATTGTAAGCTTATTATTTAATATTAATTTCCACAGGTTATAATTGATTGAACTAAAATATTGCATCAATGCAAATATTGAAGAACATAGGTTACCTTGCCACTTGTAAAGATGAAGGGGAGCAGGGAGATATCCACTACATCAAAGATGCTGCAATTATTTGGGAAGGAGAAAGTATTAAGTGGGTCGGTAAACAGTCTGTTTTGCCGGTCAAATATAGTGGCGAGAAAGTACATGATGCCCAAGGCCGTATGGTTATTCCCGGATTGGTGGACTGTCACACACATTTAGCTTTTGGCGGTTGGCGGCCGAATGAGTTTGAGATGAGAGTTCGTGGCGAAAGCTATCTTGATATTGCGAAAGCCGGAGGCGGAATATTATCAACAGTAAACGCTACACGTGAGGCTACAGAAGAGGACCTTTATAATAAAGCATCTGGCTTTTTAGAAGAGATTGTTAAACAAGGAGTGACTACCGTTGAATGTAAAAGCGGTTATGGGTTATCACTATCAGATGAACTGAAGATATTACAGGTTTATCAGCGTTTGAATGAAGAGCGTTCATTGCATATTATTTCGACTTTCTTGGGCGCCCACACCATTCCGCCTGAATACAAAGGAGAAAGGGAAAGTTATATCGATCTGATTATTGAAGAGATGATTCCCGCTGTCGCTGAAAAAAGATTGGCAGATTTCTGCGATGTCTTTACGGAAGAATCGGCATTTAATATAGAAGAATCCCGAAAAATACTTTTAGCTGCAAAAGCGGCCGGCCTTACTCCTAAGCTTCATGCTGATCAGCTTACTTCTTGTGGGGGGGCTGAATTGGCAGCCGAAGTGGAAGCAGCCAGTGCTGACCATCTTGAGAAAATTTCGGAGCAGGGTATCACGGCTATGGCAAAATCTGGGGTAGTTGGAGTAACGTTACCGCTTGCAACACTTTATACGCAAGAAGAGCCATTGAATTGTCGTAGATTGGTTGAGGGAGGCGTTGAAGTTGCAGTAGCTACCGATTTTAATCCGGGGTCGGCACCGACTTACGATCTGCCTTTGGCAATGATGTTGAGCTGCAATCAAGGCCGATTAACCCCGGCCGAGGTTCTGAAAGGAGCTACTATTTATGCCGCTAAAGCAATTAAACGAGATTACAAGGTAGGGTCAATTGAAGAAGGAAAATCAGCTGACTTTGCTATTATCGATGCGCCTGATCCTAACTTCTGGATGTATCATTATAGGGGTGCAAATTGCGTGGCATCTTATGTAAGGGGACAAAAAATTACGTAAGAAAATCTCTATAAAATGGTAGAGAGATAAAATCTGTTTTTGATAAAAATGGGAGTTCTCAAAATTATATTCTATGAGTAACGATTTTCAGGCTGAAAAGTGGGAAGCAACTATCTTATTTTGTGACATACGAAACTTCACTAAGCTGTTTGATGAAGAAGATCCCTTGGAAGCGGTAAAATTTGCTAATTCTGTATTGACTGAGTTGGGGGAAGAGGTAGAAAGGCAGGGTGGAAAAGTAGATCGGTTTACTGGCGATGGATTCATGGCACATTTTGGCATTATAAATGGGACTTCCAATCATGTAAAAGATGCGTGTAAAGCTGCATTACGAATGCGTAGAAAGTTACAAAATATTAATACTGCCCGTTACTTAGATGTGAAACGTGTTGTATCGGCAGGTATCGGAATACATACGGGTACCGTTGCACTTGGCGAAATATCGACGAAACAGATTAAACAAACTACGGTATTGGGAGATGTTGTTAATACCACTGCTCGTATAGAGCAATTGACTAAGTTTTTTTCGGTAGATATTTTGCTTTCCAATGAGAGTTATAAACGGGTGGAAAAAGAGTTTCAGTTTAAAGAAATGTCGCCAAAACAAATTCAGGGAAAGAGAAACGAAATTGAAACGCATTGGTTACTTCCAATGAATGATTTAGAAGACTAATTATACTTTTTAACCTCAAGTAGTTGTTATGCAAATTACCGTAGAGGATGGCAGTCAAATTAGTGAGAAAGCCATAGAGGAATTGAAGAAGCACACTGATATGATAGAATGTGAGTGTCCTGCACGGCTCATGGAGATACTGGAAAAGGTTCGCAACTTTACTGAGTACTCTGAGCAATGCATCGAAAAATACCCCGAAGACAAAGCAACGCACAAATGGTTGCGTTCGTCTTCTATGAATTTAGATCAGCTTATTTCTACTACGCTTATACAGTTGGCCCGTTACGAAGGTTTTATTAACGAGGATAATGAAATTGTGGAACGACCCAGCTCTTAATTATTAACTGGATGGACAAGAAGGGGCTTTTTTCTTGTCATTATATTGGTTTTGGAAATTCTTTAGTGTACTCGGGATTCTTCCTAATTCTTCGTTGTTTCCTTTAGCTTGTTGTTCTACCTGTTTCATGTTTTTGATGATGTCACAGGCTTTTCCGAACTTTTCAACCGTCAGATAGGCTTCAAAGAGCCAACGGTACGAATGATAATCACGTTCTTTGAGGAGTCGGTTTGTTCTTGTTTGCCAATCTACAGATGCTTTATAAGCCCTGATGTTAGACTGTATCACTTTATCCCACATCTCCAGCTGTTTAAAAATGTGGCTAGGCATATGAATAGCATGCGAAGATGAGTATGCTACTTCTGAGTAATCATTGGCAGGTCGAATCCCCATTTTAGCAAATGTGCTATTGTCATAGATATGAATAAGGTAGTGCATGCCGCCGGGATGCTTAGGATTATGCTTGTATAACTGTTCAAGTTTGGCGGCAATAGGAACAAGCTGGTCAGGATTGGGATTGCTATAACTATAGTCAGGTGTTGTCATTGAAGCCAGCGCAGAAAAAGCTAAGGTCTCATCACTGGGGTATTTTTCATACAGTTGCTGCATGGCCTGGGCATATTGGGTGCGGCGTTTTTCCATCTCTTTGTTATCATTATAAAGAATACGTACAGCCTCAATATATCTTTTTTCTCTTTCTGTCCAGCTAACTTCATTTTTATTTATTTGCTCATTTAGCTGCTTTAATACTTTTGAGCCGGCAGTTTGATTATGTTGTTCCCAAATAGGATGATCATAAGTCATTAGCTCTCCCCAGTAGGCCATAGCGAAAGAGGGATCTAAATCTTGAGCTCTTTGGAAGTGGTCTCTTGCCTCTGGATACCAAAAGCTGTGGAGTGCCAACACACCTGTTAAAAACTCTTTTTGAGCTTTGCCAGTGGCTGAAGTGGGAAAATCAATAGAGCCTAACTTGAGATTGGTACCACTATATTTGTTTTGGGCAAAAGCAGTCATAGATCCCAACATAAATAGTACGCAGAATAGCAAGGAGAGCTTGAAGCTTTTAAGGTTTAGCATAAGAAGTAAAGGTGAGATTTTGGTTTGGGCTACTGCTATTAATATACAATACTCAATGTACGGTAAAAAGGACAGTCGTATTCTAATGGTTAATAAGTCTGTTTTCTCATAGATTAATATTATGCTAGTGATAAGTAGTAAAGGAATCTGTGGTGCTCATATGATTAAACTATAAATAAGGGGAGTTATGGAATCAAAAATGATGGAGAAGATGAAAAATGCGGTAGCTTGGTTTGAAATTCCAGTTAATAACTTAGACCGTGCAAAAAGGTTTTATGAAGGGATTTTAGATATTGAGCTTATTGATATGGATCTCGGAGATGAATTTAAGATGAGCATGTTTCCGGTGGTACCGGGGGGAGTAAGTGGAGCTATCTGTAAGCATAAAGAATACTATAAACCCAGTAAAGAAGGGACATTAGTATATTTGAATGCAGAACCGAATTTGCAGAGCGTATTAGATAGAGTTATAAATTTCGGTGGTAAGGTATTGCAGGAGAAAACGCCTATCAGTGATGAATATGGTTTTATGGCAATATTGCAAGATACAGAAGGCAATCGTATCGCTCTTCACTCCAGTAAATAAATAAGATCAAATTATTTTAAAAGTTTTAAAATAAGATTGGTCGTTTATGTGTAGCTGAGGCTTATGTAAAAGGTGGGGTTCTACCACTTGCTCACCCTTCCGAATAATGTTATGCTTAGGGCTATTTTATAATTTGTAATTAAAGCAAAGAATTGTGTCTGAACTTAATCCTTCAGGAATTTCTATTTCTACAACAGCAGAAGGTGATCCCCGAATAGGTCATTGGTTGAGTGAGCAAAATAATGATCCTGAATATGTTATTGTGGGATTTCCATCTGATAAAGGTGTTCGTCGCAATGGAGGACGTCCGGGAGCTTCGGAAGCTCCTGATGCTATTCGAAAGCAGTTATATCGAATGACACCCAGTGCTGAGTACTATAAAACATTTGTGAGTTTTTTGGAAAACTGTAAAGATGTAGGAAATGTGGAAGTAACCGGAGATCTGGAAAAGGACCACGAACGATTAGGTAATGTGGTTGCAGGTTTTTTAGAGCAAGGGGTACTGCCAATCATCCTGGGAGGAGGACATGAAACAGCATTCGGTCATTTTCTGGGATATGCAAAGTCTGAAAAGCGAACTTCAATTTTTAACCTGGATGCGCATTCTGATGTTCGTCCATTAAAAGAGGGGAAAGCCCATTCCGGATCACCTTTCAGACAAGCCCTTGAGCACGAGAGTAATTGCGGTGAAACATACCTGGTTGCAGGCTTACAGCCACATTCAGTTGCACAGTCGCACTTAACTTTTATCAATGATCACGATGGGCACTATAAATTTCGTGATGAAACCAATATCACAGCTATCTCTGGGTTATTTCATCGCCATGAAAGTGAGCAGTTAATGGTTACGTTTGATTTGGATGCGGTGGACCAGTCGCAGGCTCCGGGTGTTAGTGCTCCCTGTACTAATGGATTGCCTGCTGATTTATGGTTGACCTCGGCATACCTGGCAGGGCGAAATGAAAAGGTTACGTCTTTTGATATATCAGAGTTGAACCCCAATTTTGATCGAGATGCGCAAACAGCCAAGCTTGCAGCTCTTACCGTATGGCATTTTATGTTGGGTTTAAGCCAGCGATAGGGTATAGTGTGTGCTGATCTTAGCTCAGTATCTCTAAGATCTCCCTCTTCTAATAGCTAAGAGGGGTAGATATATATGACTTTTAAGCTCCTTCCAGTGCTCTGACCCGGAAGGAGGAGGGGTTAATAAGTCCACTGTAAACTGTTCAGCAGCCTAATACTTAGGGTTTAATCTTAATGTCGATCTTCTCCGTAGGATCTTGCTCTTTGTTACGGATTGCCAACTGCTGAATCACATTGTTTGAAAGCTCAACAAATTTCTTGGCTGAGACCGAATCCAGCTCTTCATCGAGAACGATAGGCTTTCCTTCGTCACCACTCTCACGTACTTTTTGCTCTAATGGAATTTCTCCAAGGAAGTTTGTACCAATACGGTCAGCTAGATTGCGAGCCCCGTGTTTACCAAAGATATGGTATTTCTTTTCAGGCATATCTTCGGGTATAAAGTAAGCCATGTTTTCAACGATGCCCAGTACCGGCACATTCACTTTTTTAAACATCGCAACTCCTTTTCGTGCATCGTCGAGTGCTACATCCTGTGGTGTAGAAACAATAACTGATCCCGTAAGTGGTACCGTTTGTACCAATGTTAACTGAATATCGCCGGTGCCGGGAGGTAGATCGAGAACCAAGTAGTCAAGTTCACCCCATTCTACCTCGTTCATAAACTGTTTAACAGCACTGGTCACCATGGGGCCCCGCCAGATCATGGCCTGGTCGGGATCAACAAGAAGTCCCATAGAAAGAAAACGAACTCCATACTTTTCCATAGGGATAAGCTTCTTGCTCGTTGTAATATTGGGACGCTCGTGCGTGTCCATCATGGTTGGGATACTTGGTCCGTAAATATCGGTATCCAGCAGCCCCACTTTTGCTCCTGTTCGCGCCAAACCGCAAGCAAGGTTTACCGCAACCGTAGATTTCCCAACCCCGCCTTTACCGGAAGCAACAGCGATAACATTTTTGACTCCTGAAAGAGCATCTGCCTCATCACTTTCATCCTCCTTCTTTTGACGATGTCCTTGTCCGGGAAACTCACCGTTATCTTCGTTATTTCGAAATTTAGAAATATTTACAGCAGTATTGATATCCAATACTGCGTCTTTATCAACAAATTTATGGATAGCTTCCTTACACTTTTCTTTAAGGTCAGCTTCCAATTTTGCGTCTTTTTCGGGGAGGTCAATAGTAAATGTGATAAAGGTGTCTTGGACGATCAGATCCTCGATCATATCTAAAGAAACGAGGTCTTTATCCATCTGCGGGTGCATCACATGAGTAAGTGCTGTACGCACTTGTTGCTTATTAATTGCCATCAGCTTAAAAATCTTGGTTGTTGCTTTATTGAATGAAGTCTTCAAAGATAAGGATTTAATACCAGATGCTAAATGTAGATTAGGGATAAAGAATTTGCCTAGAAAAGCTAGAGTAAAGCTTTGATTGCACTTTTTTTGAAGATATATTTGCAATAACAGCTGTCATAGGAGAAGCTAAGTCATTTCTATTCGATATTAGTAATGCCAACAATGAAAAGACATTCTCAATTCTATTGTTTAATCTGTATTTTGGCCCACTTATTTCTAAGACATAGCATTCTTTTCTAGTAAAGGATTTGTAGAAATCAGTCTTTCGAATATTATCAAATGTGCTGTAATAAAATACAGCTGGTAAAAGAAATTAAACGAAAAACAAAGATAAGCGATGTTAACACGAACTCCTTTTTACGATCTTCATGAACAAGCCGGAGCAAAACTTATTAACTTTGGCGGATTTGAAATGCCCGTACAATATGACAGTATTCGCAAAGAACACAATGCGGTACGCGATCATGTGGGGATCTTTGATGTATCACATATGGGAGAGTTTTTTGTTTCCGGTGAAGAAGCAGAACAACTTATTCAATATGTAACTGTAAACGATGTATCAAAACTGGAGCCGGGCAAAGCGCAATATACTGCTATGTGTTACGAAGATGGTGGTATTGTTGATGATCTAATTGTATATATGTTGGAAGAAAACAATTATATGCTTGTCGTAAATGCATCTAATATTGAAAAAGATTTCAACTGGATAAAAGAGCATAATACATTTGATGCGGAGCTTGAAAATAAGTCAGATGACTATTGTTTACTAGCTGTTCAAGGGCCCAACTCAGTGAAGACATTACAGAAAATCACAGATAATGATCTGGAAGGAATTGGATTTTATCGTTTTGAGATTGGTAGTCTTGCAGGCTATGATGATGTGATCTTATCCGGAACGGGCTATACCGGTGAAAAAGGATTCGAACTGTATTTTAATAGAAATGATGTTGATCCTGTTAAAATATGGAATGCTATTTTAGAGTCAGGACAGGAGTTTGATATTGAACCTTGCGGGCTCGGGGCGCGCGATACCCTGCGTCTGGAAAAAGGGTATGCCCTTTATGGTAATGATATCACCAAAGACACTCATCCGCTGGAAGCACGAATGGGATGGTTAACCAAGATAGATAAAGGTGACTTTATCGGTCGTGATGCATTGAAAAAGGTAAAAGAGAATGGGTTGGAACGTAAACTGGTAGGGATTGTTATCGATGATAAGCGTTCTATTCCACGTAAGGGCTATGCCATTTTAGATAGGGATGGTAATGAAATTGGTTTTGTGACAAGTGGGTCACGATCTATTACCCTTGGCAAAAATATTGGTATGGGATATGTGGCTATTGATCACGCCGAGGAAGAGAATACGGTTTTTGTTGAAATCAGAAACAAAAAAGCCGAAGCAACGGTAGTAAAACCCCCGTTTGTTAAATAGAAGGCATATAGGTCTTATGGCCTGTAATTTTTTTAAAAGGTAATTGGTACGAGCTATTTATGATTGATTCACTTGACGTTTTTTCATCTGCCCATTCGTTCCAGGAAGAAGACCTTCGGGATAAAGCGGTGGTAATGATTGATGTATTGCGAGCCAGCTCAACGATGGTTACAGCACTGCATCACGGTGCAAAAGGAGTTATCCCGGTTGGTGATATGGGTGATGCAAGTAAAATATCGCACAACCTTGACTCTGAGAGCTTTTTGATGAGTGGTGAAAAGAATGGGATAAAAATTGATGGGTACGATTTTACCAACTCCCCGCTGGAACATACGGGTGAAGAAATCGTTAATAAGACTGTAATATTAAATACAACTAACGGTACAAAGGCAATAAGACGTTCGGGGCATGCTACTCAAATTATAGTAGGCGCCTTCCTGAATTTAAATACAATTGTTGATTACCTGCAGCAGATCGACGAAGAAGTAGTGTTGGTTTGTGCAGGCTGGCGTGGTCGACTCTCCTTTGAGGATTTACTTTGTGCTGGAAATATTATTTACGAACTTTGTTCGGGTAAGCTGCCTGTTAATGCACGCGATGCCGTAAAAGTGGCTTTTGGTCTTTATGAAAAATTTGCTGATGATATAGAAGGAAGTATTAAGTCATCAAATTACGCGGTGCGGTTGAAAGGTGTTGTCAGTGAAGAAGATATCTCTTATTGCTGTCAACGTAGTAAACTGCAGGTGCTTCCGATATTAAACGAAGGAATTATTTCAGATTTCAATGACAAAGAAAAATAGTTCGGGAAATTTTTTGGGAGGTCTTTCAGAATCCCGGAAGATGGAAATATTGGGGATTTTGACCATGGCTGTAGGTGGTCTGATAGGGCTTAGTATCATTAGTTATGATCCGGCAGACTTCACACTTATACAATCTCTTTCGAGTGATAGCCTATTTATGCTTGATCAGGGACCTGCCCTGCGTATTCAAAACTGGTTAGGCGTTATCGGCGCATATCTGGCCCACTTTTTTGTATATCTCCTTTTTGGATATATGAGTATTATTGTGCCCCTTATTATTTTGGGATATGGGTGGTTTATCTTTCGTGATCGCGATATTACCCAGATGCTGTGGCCCACCGTATATGGCATATGGAGTATGGTTTTGCTATCAAGCATACTCGGATGGTTTAATATCGAATATGATTGGTATTCTTCGGTATGGAATGGTTCTGCCGGTATTGCTATATCGCGGATTCTTCAGAATATAACCGGTATTGGCTCCATTATTATCCTTTCCGTATTGTTGCTTACTACGCTATTGGCACTGTTGGATCGTGACCTGCAACATACTGTTGAGCGATTCAAAGAATGGATTGCTGGTATTAAAGAATCTTTTGCAGACTGGAAGGAACATAGACAAGCCAAGAAAGAAGCTAAACAGGAAAAGAAGAAGCAGAAAGCAAAAGAAAAAGAGATTAAGCGACAACGCAGAGCTGAAAAAAGGAGCAAAACAAATTCCACTTCTTCAAAGTCAGAAACTAATTCCACTCCTGCTAAACAAGAAGAGGAGGAGTCTAAGCCTAAATCTATTGATGAAATTGTAGAACAGTCGCAGCAACAAGATCTTGAACGTATGCGGCGTGAGGAGGAAGAGGTTCAGTCTCTTGACCAACGTCCGCGGGCTGATATCGAGAAAAAGAAAATTGCAGAAGACGAAGAGGATGATGTAGATATTTCGGTATACGTCGGAGAAGGTGACGAGCAGGCCGATGAGAAAGAACTAGATAAACAGAATAAGGACAAAGCAAAGGAGGTACCTCGTGTCAAGTATAAGTTTCCAACGATAGACTTGCTTGACTCTCCGCCCAATGAAGGTAACGAGGTTGACCTAGAGGAGATAAAAGAGAATAAGCGTATTATTCTTGATAAGCTGAAACGCCACAATATTGAAATTCGAAGTATTAATGCTATTGTGGGCCCCACGGTTACACTTTATGAGTTGGACCCGGCTCCGGATGTAAAGATTAGTAAGATTGAAAGCTATGCCAATGACCTTAAGATGGCGACCGCGGCCAAAGGTTTGCGCATTATGGCACCCATACCGGGACGTTCTGCGGTCGGTATTGAAGTGCCGAATGGCGCCCGAGAGACTGTATTTATAAAGTCTGTTATCAACACAAAGAAATTTGTTGAAAGCGATCATGAACTGCCCCTGGCTTTTGGTAAGACCATTGAAAATGAAGTATTCATGGTAGACCTTACTAAGATGCCTCACTTGTTGATTGCAGGGGCTACAGGCTCTGGTAAAACGGTGGGTATGAATACAATCATTACCTGTTTGCTCTACAAGTGTCATCCGGATGATCTGAAATTTGTGATGATTGATCCTAAGAAAATTGAGCTTTCCCTATTCCAGAAGATAGAAGATCATTTTCTGGCCACACTTCCCGGGGCAGAAGAGCCTATTATTACAGAAACTTCTGCCGCCCAAGAAACGCTTGAAAGCCTTACTAAAGAGATGGATGAGCGCTATGATCTTCTTAAAGATGGGATGGTTCGTGATATACGAGCTTATAATAAAAAGTTTGATAACGGAGAGCTTAATGAAGAGGAAGGGCACCGGCACTTACCATATATCGTAGTACTTATAGATGAGCTGGCTGATTTGATGATGACGGCCGGGAAACAGATTGAAGAACCTATTGCTCGTCTGGCACAGCTGGCCCGGGCTGTTGGTATACATTTGGTAGTGGCGACGCAACGTCCGTCGGTAAATGTCATTACCGGTACTATAAAAGCGAACTTCCCGGGACGTATTGCCTATCAAGTAGCCTCTAAGGTAGACTCCAGAACAATTCTGGATACCGGAGGGGCCGACCAGCTGATTGGACGGGGGGATATGCTATTTACCAATGGAGGCGGTATGACTCGTATACAAAATGCTTTTGTTTCTACGGAAGAGGTCGAAGAGATTACCGACTTTATTGGAAAACAAAAAGGATATAATAAAAAGTACGAATTGCCTGTTTTACAAGACGAGTCTTCTTCAAGTGGCGATATTCCCGATCCGCTTGAAGATATCGATGAACTTTTTGAGGCCGCAGCTAAAGTTATTGTTTTGCATCAACAGGGGTCCGTATCTCTGTTGCAGCGTAAGCTTAAGATTGGATATAATCGGGCCGGGCGTATTGTGGACCAGTTATTCAACGCAGGTGTGGTAGGTCCTTACCAAGGGAGTACGGCGCGCGATGTATTGGTTGAAGATGAAGAAGAATTAGAACAGTTATTAGATGATCTGGACGAATTTGAACGGTAATATATTTCGATTCTTATTTGTAGTATGTTTTTTAACAGGATGTTCATTAACACTTAAAGCGCAAACCACTCATTTGGATAAGCTTAAACAAAAATTTGAGCAAGGTGATGTTTTTAAAGCGGCTTTTAGTCACGAATCCATAGATTCATATACGCAGGATACGGTATCAAGTCGCGGTAAAATATGGGTTGGTCAGCAACGGTATAAAATTAGTGGTAATAACCAGTTGGTAGTGGTTGACGGTCAAGTATCGATGGTGTATGATGACAGGAGAAACAGGGTGATTATAAGTAAATATGAACCCAAAGAAGACGATTTCGCTCCCTCTCGTATACTAAACGGCATTGATTCTACCTTTGCTATTAAAACTCAAGAAAAACAAGACAACCAGATATATATCCGTTTGGCTTCCGACGATCCTTTTGCGATATACAAAAAAGTAGAAATTTATCTTTCGTTAGCACTTGTCCCTCAAAAGATTCGTGCAGTTGATCCTGTTGATAATATTATTACAACTTGTTTTCGAAATGGGAAATTTATTGAAGCTCAAGAGGGGCTTTTCGTGTTGGATTATCCCCAGGGAGCAGAAGTTGTTGATATGCGTAACTAGCGTTCTAAAACGATTATAATGTATAAACGACTACTAAAAATAGGGCTCGCACTAATGTTGGGAGCTCTATTCATGTGGCTGGCATTTCGAAATGTTCGACTTCAGGAAGTTTGGGAATATTCAAAAGATATCCAGTTTGGATGGATTATCCCTTTCGGTATTTCTGCATTATGCAGTCATGTCTTTAGAGCTGAGCGGTGGCGCCTGCTTATTGAGCACGACAAAAAAGAACTCGATCGGGTTACATTAATATCCGGGGTGTTGGTGGGGTATCTGATGAATATTGTCGGACCACGCCTTGGTGAGGTTTCCCGACCGGTTTATGTCGGTAAGAAAGAAGGCCTGAGTACTTCGAAGCTGATGGGGACTATTGTGCTGGAGCGGATAATTGATGTAGTTGTTATGGGCATTTTGATGGTGGTTGTATCGGTCTATTTGATTTCAGATCTAAACCTGCTTAAGCAGATTTTTGGAGACCAAACGGTCAACTTTTTAACCAATGAATCTAGCCTAATCACTTATGGGTGGGTTGCTCTTTTTGTGTTGGTCATGATTGGCCTTGCTTATATTGGTCTAAAGTTGATACTCTATTTAGGTACAAAGTTCGAAGTTCTTCAGGAATGGATCGACCGGGCTAAAAATGTACTTATTATGTTTAAGGATGGGGTGTTGTCGGCTCGGCAAGTGCAACGGTGGTGGCTTTTTATAACTTTTACAGTTCTTATCTGGTTTTGTTATACCTTAATGACCTATATTCCTTTCTGGATGTTTGACATGCAGGAAATATATGATCTCGATATGATCGACGCTCTGGTAATAACAGTAATTTCTGCTATTGGTATTGCCATACCCTCACCGGGAGGTATTGGGACGTACCATTACTTTGTGAAACAATCGTTATTGGTACTTTTTGCAGTGCCCGCAGTAACAGGAGTTGCTTATGCTACTATAACACATGCAGGAATGGTGATTTTTGTGGCTAGTATTACTCCGATTTTCCTGTTTATTGACAAGTGGCGGTCGACTAAAGCCGGTGAACCGGTATTTTAACAATGTTCTATCCTTTTTTACGTTTATTGAAACAGATAGCAGCGGCTTTGGTATAAAACAGACAATTGAGGCATTAATCGTTGCAAAAAATTTGTACCTTAACACCGGATTTTCTTTGTATAAAATCATGCATCAAAATTTCATGAAACGCTCTTTTGTATCGGTATTTGTATTATTACTTACGTTAATAGCTGCAACAGCTGTTGAAGCTCAAGATCAGCAAGCCGAAGAGGGATCGCTCCTACCCGAAATTGACCCGCAAGATATTGAAATACGAAGTCAGTTTAAGGCAAGATTTCCGGGGTTACGTCGGCAGCCAATTCTCGGTTTTGATCCTACTCCTCGGGTTTACCAGGTAGATCCTAACCGTACTCCTTTTATGGAGTCAGCCGAGCAGGTAGTAGCAGATATGCCGGTAAGCAGTCTTTCGCGACCAGAAGCTCCGGGCTACGTACCCCTTCATTATTCTTCTGATATCAATTTATTTACTAGGGCTGGGATTGGCAGTTATATGAGTCCCGAAGTTGATTTTTGGGGGGTCAGCAGGCTTACCTCAAAAAGTTATATCGGTGGTGATCTAGACTATAGTTCATCGTCAGGTCATCTCGATATTCAAGAAAGTAGCTTCAGATTTATGAATGCCACGGGGGAATATGTTACGAAATTTAGCAGTAAAGATCGGTTGGCATTACAGCTTGGCGTTGAAAATAGTTTTAACCACATGCCTAATGTGCAGTGGTTGGCAGGGGCAGATAATGGCCGAAAAAAATATGGTGGTTTTCAGCTGGATGCTGATTTTGAGCACCTTAATAACTCCATTGCAGGGTGGCAGTTGCAGGCCAATATGCAGTATTATAAGATTGAGCTTACCGATGCCGGAAGCCAATATTCAGGATCTAGCCAGGAGGAGGTCTATAATGGTACAATTGCCAAGCGCTGGACGGGAGCCCATGTTAATGAAACCTTTACGGTAAAAGTTAATGCGAAGACTGGGAAATATGATAATAACTCTACGAACCCTCAAAATTGGGTAACAGCGCAGGCAGGTGTGGTATATGATCGACTCTTTAATTACAGTACAAAGGTCCATGCTGATGCCAGTGTATATTATGTGCAGGATGGATTTACCGATGGGATATATATCGGTCCCTCAGTGACAATTAAGCACCCATTTATGGAGATGTTGACGGTAACAATAAAGGCTGGAGCTGAACCATATCTGAATACCATACAGGAATTACATTCTGCCAATAGATTCTTAGCAGTAAATAATAACCTTCGTCATTCCTACGAAATAAATGGTTCATTTGAGGCAGAATTCGAGTACAATGAAATAGGATCGGTGAACTTTGGTTTCCAATACAAGAATATGAGCGATCACCCTATCTTTATACGCCAAGACGGTGGAAGGACGTTAGCCGGGGGGACATCGTTATATGATTTTTATAGAATAACCTATCTTGATGCGTATAAAATTCGAGCCTTTATTGGGGCGAGTCATCAAATTGTGCCGGAACAACTCTGGGTTGATGCAAGATTTTATATGCAGTCTCCACAACTTGAGGGAGGAGACCGTATCCCTTATGAAGAGAAACTAGGTTTTAAATCAGGGATACATTTTCGTCCAGTTGACCAGTTGTCAATAGAAGTTTGGGGCGATTATGTAGGATCACGGCAAACATTCCAAACGGATGAGAAATTAAGTGGCTACTTTATGCTGGGAAGTCGTGTTGATTATCAGATTACTGATCGTTTTGGTGCTTATGTTAAATTAGTAAATTTACTTAACCAAGAATATGAAGTTTGGCAGGGGTATGCCGAGCGTGCTTTTCAGGCGTATGGCGGTATAACAGTAAAACTATAAATGGTGATGGATAACGAATTTATAAAAGCATTTTCTGAAGTAGTACGCGAAGAAGTGATTCGCAAGAATGAGGTACAGGTTGACGGTATCGGTTCTTTCCAATTCGAGCACAGAAAACAATTTCAAAAACAACACGAAAACGGAAGAGTAGTAATGATGCCGCCCAAAGATACCATCAACTTTGAGCCGGAAAATAATTAGGAAACATGATCATCGATAAAGCACAATTGATAGAATTGCTCGTTGAAAAAACTGGTCTTGCTCAAGATCAGGTTGAAGGGCAGCTTTCACAATTAATCGAGCGTATCCAAGAAGCGGCCGAAGAAGGAAAGGCTTTTGAGATCGAAAATTTTGGTACTTTCGGTATGGAGGATGGGGTGCTACAGTTTACGCCAGCCGATAGGTTAGAAACGGAGATCAACAATAAGTATGCCGGTATGAAGCCTATAGAATTGATAGGTGCTTTTAAAGAACCGGAAGAGGGGGAGATACCTGATATTTCCGAGATGGCTCCCGAACAAAGTGAGAAAGCGTGGTCTTTTGACAAAGACAACGCAGAAGAAGAGAAACAACAGAAAGAAACGGTTCGCGAGCCGGAGGAAACAGAGATTGAGGAGGTCCCGGAGCAGAAACCCGCAATGGAAGAAGCCCAGGAAGAGTTTGAAGAGTTGGTTAATGCCGGGGAAAAAGAGTCTCAAAAATCTTCTCAAGGTTCGGAGAAAAAAACGGAAGAGAAGATTGTGGAAGAAAAGAAAGAAAAAGACCCCATTGGTCGTCTCTTAGTAGCTGCTGTAGTTATACTCGTAGTGGGCATAGGTAGCGTTTTAATGTACGATATGGGAATATTCCAAGAGTTGGGACGTAATAATACCCGTTCCCATTCTGAAATAAGTGACAATACATTGCCTGCTGAAAAAACAAAAGTAGAACAACCTGTGATTAGTTCGGAACCTGAGAACAAAGATCTTGTATCTAATGATGAGGCTGCTGGGGAAGCGCCACAGGATACTCAGCAAGGGTATGGATTGAAAGGCAACTTCAATCCCTCTGTAGATAATGGATATATGATTGTGGTACACTCCCTACAAAATAAGCAGCAAGCAGAGGCCAACAAACAACAGTTGGTAGAGAAAGGCTATCGAACATCCATTAATGAGGCAAATGTTAAGGGAACCCTCTATTATCGGGTAGGCATAGGGCAGTTTGAATCGATCGAAAATGCCCGGAAGGCAATTGAGAGAATTCCCGAGCCATATCGAAGCAATAACTTTATCAAACGAATTCAATAATTTCAGCAACTAGTCAACAAATTATGCAAGCGTTATTTTTTATTCTGATACAATCTCAGTCAGACACCACAACAGCTGCTGACACTTTAGGTTTAGCTGCTCAAGAAGAAAGCATGTCGATGTTTGAGCTACTCGCGGAAGGTGGAGTACTGATGATACCACTTTTTATTTTATCATTGGTAGCAATTTTTGTAATTGCTGAGCGCTGGCGTTCACTGAATAATTCCCGTATAGAAGTGGATGGTTTTTTACGCACGGTTGGCAGTATGCTTAAGGATGGCGATCGCCAGCGTGCCCTTACCTATTGTGATGGTATTGATAAACCCTTGGCCCGTATTCTGAAAGCCGGTATCCGGAGGTTGGGTCGTTCTATCCGTGATATCGAAGATGCTATTCATAATGCCGGGAAAAAAGAGATCTATCACTTAGAAAAACGAATGAACTGGTTGGCTACTATTGCCGGTGTTGCCCCTCTCATTGGTTTTACCGGAACGGTTACAGGGATGATTGAGGCCTTTATGGATATCCAGTCGCTACAGGGTAACGTAAATCCCAGCGTGTTGGCCGGTGGTATCTGGGAAGCACTTATTACTACCGCAACTGGGTTAATTGTTGGAATTATTGCATATGGATTTTATAACTTCTTGCTCGGTAAAATAAATAGGACGGTTCATGAGTTAGAAAATGCTTCGGCCGATTTTATTGATATGCTGCAGGCCCCTTCAAAAAATGAAAATAACAAAGAGCGACAGAAGGTAGGATAATGGATTTTAGAGAAGATAATGATCGCATGGAGCCGTTGACGTTGTTTTCACAGTCGTCATTAACGGATATTGTACTATTGCTACTTATTTTCTTTCTATTGACATCCTCCTTTGTTACCAACTTTGGCATCAAAGTTGATATTCCTAAAGCTGAAACTGGAGCACAAACTGAATCTCAGATGATTACGGTGGCAGTAACAAAAGAAGGTGAGTTTTTTGTTAATGGAGAACTTACAAGCAGTGGTATGCTTGCTTCGGCTTTGCGCAAAGAAAAGTCAGATAAAGGACAAAGTACCCTTGTATTACGAGCCGATAAAGAAGCAATAATCGATAATGCTGTACGGGTAATGAATATAGCAAAAGCATTAGAGCTCAAAATTGTGATGGCTACCGAACAGGCTTCGAGGTAAAAAGGAACGAGCTAGACTATGAAGCTTCCAAAATTTAAAGAAGAAGATCAATTTGCCCTAACTGTAACAGGTGGGGTGCATATTATTCTGGTATTATTTTTTCTCTTTTATACTTTTTCCATAGAAGCTAATGTGCGTCCTTCCTTCATTGAGGTTGAATTTGGGGAGTTCCAGTCGGGTACGCCAACCCAAAACGCCGAACAAAAAGCGGAACAGGTAGAGACTCGTCCTAATCCTTCAGAGACAGAACCTGAAGAACCTGAGCCCGAAACCCCCGATCCCGTTGAAGAGCAAAAGTCAACTACTGAAGAAACAACTAAACCGGTGGATGTTCCTGACCAAAAGGAGGAGGTGCAAGAAGAAGAGGTTAAAACCCCGGAAACGGATAAGGTAGATCCACAAAAAGAAACTTCTACAGAAGAAAAAGAAGAAGTGACCGTTCCGCCTAAAACTGAAAAAGATGAAGTACAACAAGAAGGAGTGAAGAGGAGCGGAGATAAAGAAGGGAATACCGGTGAACGGAACACAGACCAAGGGACCGGTAATGAACAGGAGAAGTCGGCTCCCTATGAATTGAAGTGGGAGGGAGATATCGAACGAAACCCGATGGTACAGCCGCTCCCTACTAATACAACGGATGCAGAGGCTACCATAACCATACGGTTTGAGGTCAAGCCTGATGGTACTGTTGGGCGTATCATTCCACTCAAGAAGATGAATCCGGAATTGGAACGTGAAGTGATGAAAACCTTGCGTAGCTGGCGCTTTTCAAAACTACCATCCGGGGTACCGCAGCAATCTCAGTGGGGAACCATTACTTTCCGCTTTGTTTTAGAATAATATAAGTTCCAGCTTATCTTATTATTTGTTGTTCTAATTTGAAGTGATAAAAATATGTTGCTGCTGAAAAATAGTAGTTACTAGATATAGCTTTTTCCGTATAGCATAGTTGATGCAGGAAAAAGGTGTTGTTATGCACCTTTGCTAACAACAAGAAATTTGGACCCTAAGGCAGATAAAAGTTGTATTCTGCCGCACTTGTAGCTTGAGTAAACTGAAGTGTTGACATAACCTACCTATTACAATGAGTATCTAATCCATACACTGTATAATGCTTCTTTTTTTGACAATGATGCAAAAGTTTATCGTAAGAAGGTTGAAAGCTAATTTTTAAAAACCCTACCTATACCTTATCCTATTAAACAACCTCTAATCCTTATTTTTTGCTATCAACTAGCGATTTTTTTTCTCTTAATTCGATAGTTGAGAAAGCGAGATATACTTTTACTGTTTTATATTGTAATTTTTGAGAACTAGTGTAATAACTTTAGAGCGTTGACCATTATAAATGCCCCCGTTGACTTTGTATATTAAGCGTTTTGTTCTTCTAATTCTTCAATAGCTTTAATCAAGGGTTCTACACTTCCTCTTTTTAAACGATTATTAACTGCTTGAGGGGTGATGTCAAGATGTTCCGCAATCATTTTTTGAGATACATCCGCATCGATCATCATTTTCAATACCTTTTTTTCGGCTTTATTTCTATTTCTTTTTTGCATTTCTTTAAATTTAAACAAAGTTTATTAATAAATTAACATGTAAATTCATCAGTTCACACATTGTGAACATATATAATACAATTATTAAACGAAAGTGAATACTATATTAGAACGTATTAAGAAAGTCTATCGTTTGGAGACAGATGCAGATTTAGCGGATTTTTTAGGAATGAATCCGAGTACCCTTAGTATGCAGAAAAACAGGGGGCGAGTAAATTTGAGGCTAATCATCGATAAATGCCGGGATATTAATCTGAATTGGCTTCTTCATGGTGAAGGTCCTATGCGATTGTCAGAAAATGGAAAGGGAAGCATACAGATACCCGTATTCTCAGAAGCAATGTTACCTTTAGATGGGAATGGCTCTTTAAAAAATGAATACAAAATTGGTTGGCTTTCTGCAGGGGGGGAATTGTTAGAAAAGTTAAATATTGATAATTCTACTGAAAGCCTATTAGGGTACGTTATCTCAGATTATCCAATTCCTCCTATTCTTACTAAAAATGATATTGCAATATTTAATAAGACTGACAGAAGAATTGAAGAAGGAATTTATCTAGTTTCTATTAGTAATAAGTTGGTATGTGGTCGTGTCCAAAAGAGTTCATCGAATAATTATATCATACAGAACCCAAGATTAGAGGCCGATCCTGTTATTTTAGAAGCTGGAGAAAATAAAAGTAATATTTTAGGTAAAATGGTATGGGCTATGCAGAAGAAAACATGATTCCACAGTTGATATTATCAATATTCTGGCATATTGTTTAGTTACCTGAATAAGGTTGTATTTTTGAGTTCATTATGAACGTTGTTGAAAAGAGGTAGAGCTATAATTATTACAGGACTCTTTTCTATTCTTAACGAGGACAAATTAATTTACTTCTTATTAATAAAGGATATGCTGATGGAATTTAAGCGGGTATTAATTATAGGATTACTGTTTTTTTCAGGTTTTGAAATTGGAAATACCCAACCAACAATATATTCGAAAGAAAAGCAGATTGATGCTGCTACAATTGTTGCTCCTGATGCTAAAAGGGGAAGTGCAACAATTTTCGGTTATAATAAAGCTGGTGAGCTCATCAAGCTTAGAGAAGGAGATAACTCATTAGTGTGTATAGCTGACGATCCTAAGCAGTCCAACTTTCATGTAGCATGTTACCATAAAGATCTTGAGCAATTTATGAAGCGGGGACGCGAGTTACGCGCCAAAGGTTATTCTCGGAAAAAAGTAGATAGCCTTCGTAAAGTTGAAATTGATAAGGGTAGTCTTTCTTTGCCTCGTAAGCCGATGGCATTGTATTCAATATCTGGTTCTGCAGATGCTTTTGATTATAATTCGGGGACATTAAAAAAAGCTTCTCCTTTGTATGTAGTATATGTTCCCTACGCTACGGAAGAGTCAACGGGTTTATCGCAAAAACCTGCAATTAAGGGAGCTCCCTGGCTTATGGAACCAGGCACGCCGTGGGCACATATCATGGTTACTACAGGACGGAAGATTGGTAATGATATGGACTGAATGAATTAAGCGATTTATAAGAGATGGTAAATTCATACTCATCCTAAATTCTGCTATCACAGTTGGTATTCTCCCAGATAGATAGTTTCCGTTTGATACAGAAAGGTTATAGCAATAATCATTAAAAAAGCGACCGGTAACCCGGTCGCTTTTTATTTTTGAGAACTAAATAGAGAAGTGTTTAGCCTTCTTGACTAGTAGATTCTTCAGAAGACGCTCCAGATCCTTCTACATTTAGCATTCCTTTCATGCCTGCTGCATAGTGTCCCGCAAAAGAGCAGATATATTCATAGTCGCCAGGCTCTTCAGGTGCGGTGAAAGTAACTTCTACGGTCTCACCTCCTGCGGCAAGTCCGGTCTGAGCAATAATTTGATTTTCTTTATCAGCAGGGATGTAATCATTGTCTTTGGCTTGTGCTGCTGCTGTTGCAAATGCTTGTCCATCAGCTCCCATTGTAAGCAATATCCAGTTGTGGGCCATTGCGTTAGCAGGCAAACTACTTTTAGTAATCAGTCGAATGCGAATTTCTTCACCCGGTTCAGCTGAGATGCTTTCAAGTAGTAACATTCCATCACCACCAACAGCATCACCAACCGTAATTCCTTCTTGGTTATCATCAACTACAAATTTCATCTGATCAATGCCAGTAATTTCAATAGTACGGACATCGTCGGCCGCCATTTCGGTTGTTTCAGATTCAGTAGAAGTGTTGGTTTCCTTTTGATCACTTGATTCTCCTCCGCATCCAATAAAGAGTATAAGGGTAAATGCTAAAAGTGTGTTTAATAACTTCATAATATGTGTGCGTTGATTGATTTGAAATTATGTTATAGAATTATAACAACTGATTTTTACAAAGCATTCAAGTTACACAATATGTAATGAGGATACGAAATATTGTTCCCTTAAAAATTATGTTAATTTAAGGGAGTCTGAGGGTAGTAAGAAAAAAGAGACCAAGAGTTTAACTCTGGTCCCTTTGCAGTAAATGAGATTAATAAATCAATTAAAGTATAGTGAAACAGTACCTCCGGAAGTGTATGCAGAAACTTTGGGTCCACCACCGTTAAGCTTACCCTTGATTTCGTCTCTTTCAACTTCGCCGGAGAAGTTATTAAGATCAGTATGTACATAACTACCTCTAAGATCCAGATCTAACCCAATATTATTTGGAACGGATAGATCGATGTTGCCACCGCTGGTATGAAGGTCAACAAGTTGATCGATGGAAGCTAAGTCTGCTGTAATACTTCCACCACTGGTACTTGCCTTAACTGGCCCTTGAATATTGGTAAGTTTAATATGTCCGCCACTGGTTTTGACATTTAATTTACCAATTGAGTTAATTGCATCAATATGTCCACCACTGGTTCGCGCTTTGAGGCCTCCTTTTGTATCGGAGATCTCTATATGTCCTCCTGAGGTTCTGGCATTTATACTCCCATCCAGATCTGCCAGTTCAAGATGTCCGCCACTGGTTGATATTTGTTGATCTCCTTTTAAACCTCTAATACTGATATGTCCACCACTGGTTTTAAGATCAGTACTCATTTCATGCGGGCTGTAAACAACAAATGAAATTGAGGGGTTGTTGTTACTACTAAATAGCTTCCACCCGGAGGATCTTTTACGTTTGGCTATAGCTTGAAGAGAGTTTCCAGACTGGGAGACGTCAATATCCCAGTTTTCAAGGTCAATATCTTCTGGTAAAAGGTTATTTCCATTTTTTGTCACGTACATCTCTATGCGAGCTTTAGTTGTAGAAGTACCCTTTACCGTAATGTGCCCCCCCGATGTCTTAACATTAAGCTCTCCGGGGGTACTCACATTAAAGGTATCAACACGGTATGGTTCATTTTGAGTTTGTATTGATAGAGGAGTTGCAAAAGCGGCACTCATCAGAGTTAAGGTCAGGATGAGGGCAAAAAAGAATGCAAGAGCGACTTTTATAATATAATTTTTCCGACTAGTCATAATATCACCTGGTGTAAATTGGTATCTGGTATTCAACACTAGACTACGGGTTTAATTGCAAATGTGTTTCATAAAATTGTTTTTAAGCTTGTTTTGGGTAGGAGAGATGCTTTCAATTCATTATTTTCTGACAGCTCCAAAATCAGATTAATATATAGATAGCACACAATGAAGTTACCATTTGCTCTTGCAAAGCGATTTGTAGCCGGCGAATCATTTGAAGACGCCGCTCCGAAAGTTGAAAAGTTAAATAATAAGGAAATTAAAATTACGCTCGATCTTCTCGGAGAAAATGTAGAGGATCGTGATACCGCTGATGAAACGGTGGAAAGTTATATTGATCTGCTCAAAAGTATTAATGAAGCAGGTCTGGATAGTACAATTTCTATTAAGCTTACAATGATGGGGCTCGATATCGATTATGCCTATTGTAAAGATAACCTGTTTCAGTTACTGGAAGTAGCCCGAGAAAACGACCAGTTTGTCCGTATTGATATGGAGGGTACTGATTATACTCAGGTGACGATTGATCTTTTTAAAGAAGCTTTTGAAGAGTTTGGAAAGCATGTAGGAATTGTAATTCAGGCTTATCTGTATCGCACAAAAGAGGATATTGAGGATCTGGCTGAATTGGGGGCTGATGTTCGGATCTGTAAAGGAGCATATAGTGAGCCGGCAGACCTGGCAATCCAGGATATGGACAAAATTCGGGAAGCCTATAAAGAGTATACCAAGGTTTTGCTCGAGAAAACCGATTACCCCAGAATTGCTACCCATGATGATGAGATTATTAACTGGGTCAAGAGATATACCAAACAGCATGACATTGGAAAAGATCGCTTTGAATTTCAGATGCTTTATGGCTTACGTCAAGAGACCATGGAAGAATTTGTAGAGGACGGCTATAATGCCCGAATTTATGTTCCCTTTGGTACCATGTGGTTCCCTTATTTTAAGCGACGATTGATGGAAAGGAAAGAGAATATCTGGTTTGTTCTTTCAACAATGTTCAAGAAGTAAATTATGGGTATTTCACCAGGAATCCATCGATATGTAATAGCAGCAGCATTTTTTACAATTGGTATTTTGCATTTTGTAAGGCCTCAATTTTTTTTACGCATTGTTCCTGATTTTATTCCTTACCATTTGGCAATGGTTTATATCAGTGGGGCTGCAGAGGTGTTGGGTGGAATAGGAATATTGGTTACCCAAACTAGAACCTGGGCGGCATGGGGTTTGATACTGTTATTGGTTGCCGTTTTTCCTGCTAATATAAATATGACAGTAATGTCGGTACAAGAGTCGGGCTATACATCATGGTATAGTGTTGCTACAATACTTCGACTGCCGTTACAATTCGTGCTTATGTATTGGGTCTATTGGGCTTGTTTGCGCTAAGAGTTTCTTGTTTTCGCTTCATAGTATTTATTCCGTTACATTTCGTCCATGTTTGATTCCCATAAGAGCATATTGCCAAAAATACTAATTCCTGTCCTGGCTGGTATTGCATTATTATTTATACCCTTAGTGGGGGACTTTCACTTTGAATCAGCATTATTGGCATCTTTGTCAGGGTGCTTTTGGGCTGGGTACAAAGGGGCTCAAAATGAAAATTTGAGATCTGATTTTTACGAGGCTCTATGGATTGGATTCTACCTTTTTCTAGCAGCAACTCCCTTATTAATTAAGGCGCTGATTACAGGTTGTTTTAGTATTCATGGACTGGGATTTTGGCTTATCTTCCCTTTACCCAGTGTTTTCTTTGGATTTGCACTAGGCCGGTTATTTCGGGAGTGGAAGCTTCCATTTGCCAGAAGCATAACGGTTATGGTTTTGGCAATAATAGCCATTGGGTTTTTTATATATGAACTGTTAACCTATCCACAGGTTTACTTCTTTAATCATGTTTGGGGGGGATGGCCGGGCCCCATATATGATGAAGCTGTAGTTGTAACAGATGCAGCCGTTTTTTTTCGTATGCTTACCGTACTTTGGGCCATATTTATTTGGCATTTGCCCACCATGAGTAAAGACAAGTATTCGGCATGGATTGTGGTATTATCTTGTTTTTCCATGGCACTTTTTTATCCCCAAATGCCAGAAATGGGAGTTGTTGCACCCCCTGCCCATATTCAAGCTGAACTGGGAGGGCATAAATCCACAAAGCATTTTGAGTTGTATTATGATCAAAATCGTTATAGTACCGATGAAATAAACCGTATAACTAAAGAACATGAGTTTTACTTTAGTCAGATTACGGATGAGCTTCAACTATCGTATCCCGATGGCCATAAAATTGAAAGCTATTTATATGGCCACCCGTGGCAAAAAAAGCAGTTAGTGGGAGCAAAGTTTACCAGCTATGTACCTATTTGGTTGCAACAAGATCAGCTGCATATCGCGAAACAACAGCTTGAAACAAGTCTAAAACATGAACTGGTGCATGTATTGGCAAAACAGTTTGGCAATGATTTATTCAATGGCAGTTGGAGTATTGGTTTGATTGAAGGTATTGCGGTAGCTGTTGATGGCGGATCATCATCTACCTCAACGATTGACCAGATAGTGGTGTCTGAAAAGCCATATCCCTCAGCCAAACAGCTGGAACAATCATTTTCTTTCGAAGGATTTTATAGCGGTCGTTCGGGAGTGAACTATATCACTAGTGGGTCATTTGTGAGATTCTTAATGGATAACTACCCGGTAAAAAATCTAAAACGTGCATACAGTACGGGTAGTGTTGAAAAAGCATATAAGAAAGATTGGATGGCTCTTACGCAAGAATGGCACCATCAGCTAGATTCGGTACAGGTTGACTCACTTGAT
This sequence comes from Fodinibius saliphilus, assembly GCF_005869845.1. Taxonomy (NCBI): domain Bacteria; kingdom Pseudomonadati; phylum Balneolota; class Balneolia; order Balneolales; family Balneolaceae; genus Fodinibius; species Fodinibius saliphilus. Next base: position 517,778 of record NZ_VAWF01000002.1, read on the forward strand.
GAGCAGGCAGCGGCTCGAATTTTTAGTTATCCGTCGCTTTTTGAAAAAAAATGTCCGCATGTGGTGTCTTCTTTTATGGAGGATTGGGACCAGTACCGTCACGCTCTGGCAGTAAAAGATACCGCAAGAGCGTTGAAGTATATAGATGAAGCTGTTGCGGTGGGTGATAGTGTACCGCCCGTAAAAACGGAGTGGAGTTTTCGACATCTCGAAAATGGAGATTTTAAGCTGGTCCAGCAGGTGTCCTCATTACAAGATACAACAGTCGAGCTGCAATTATTGTATGCTGATGCCAATATGGCAATAGGAGATACCATAAGGGCCAGAAAACATCTTAAAAAAGGAAAAGCGTTATTCGTGCAAGAACCGGACTCACTACTTGGGGCGGCACTTGCAGTCCGGATGGACCAGCGGCAATGGGAATTATACAGACGGATGCGATATAAAAACCAATTGCCTGATTCAGCAATTATCTCTCAAATGTACTACCGCAGTAAAATCCGGAGTCTTCAAAAAGCAATAGTACATGAACGTTGGCCACTACTTATTGTCTATGCACATGAGTTGCTGAGGCACCCGGTGCAACGCCGATATTTTGATGCCTATCAATTACTGATCCATCGGCTTGCTTTTTTAGGAGAAGGAAGGCTCGCTAAATCTCTGATAAAAAAAATCAAAGCATTGGAATTACGGGAGCGATATAAAGAGCGTCTATCTACAGAAAAAAATTGGATAACGTTTTTAGAATCATCCTAACTTTTGAGACAGATTTCTAGCTGTACACTTATTTGGATACTAGATCTGGTATCTGGAGATATAAGCATTTCACGATTAAAGTATGTGGGAAGCATTTTTTTAAGAGCTATTTTAGCATCCTAAAAAAAGAGAGGGAGAACGATCAAGTTCTCCCTCACGAGGGTATTGGTAGGTTACAAGTCTTAAAAAAGTTGGTTAAATCAATAAGTGTTAATAGGCCTTAGAAATGTTCAATTGCATGAATAATGTCGTTGAGATTCTTTATAAAATTATGAGATATTCAAACATCATTACACTTACTTCTAAATCACAGTAAATAGAAAATAAAATTTACTATATCTAAATTTGCTTTCAATTCGTTAGCTTTTATAAGATATATTTTGTGTTTGTTTATCTCGGTTAGATCCTTTTAACAAACCCCTTTATATGGGATTTATAATTTTCATTAAATTATATTAACAAAATGAAGTGATTTTTTTACTGACCTTATGGGCAGAGATGGTGATATTCGGTGTATTGTTATTTATAATGAAATAGCGATCGTTTAACTAGTAAAAGTTAGTCCGTGGAGAGTTGCCAAAAGGGTCAATATTTAAATGTATAAGTATATATAGCTATGATTAAGCAGAAGGTGCAAGACGAGATTAACGATCAGATACAAGCTGAGTTCCAGTCAGCATGGTTATACTTAGCCTACGCAGCATGGTTCGAAGATAAAAACCTAGAAGGTTTTGCTCATTGGATGCGGCTGCAGTGGCAAGAAGAACAAGCCCATGGGATGAAATTTTATAACCATATGTTAAGTCGGGGAGGGAAGGTTGAACTGCAGGAGCTTGATAAGCCAATAGCAGATGCTGAAAATTCAGAAGAGGTGTTTGAAAAAGTTCTTGAACACGAGCGTTATATAACTAAGCGAATTCACAGTCTTTATGATCTTGCTAAAGATGAAGGAGATTATCCTTTGCAAACGCTGTTGCATTGGTTTATAGATGAACAGGTTGAAGAGGAAGAAAATGCCGAGCGCATTTTGGAACGTCTTAAATTAATGGGGGATGATAATGCAAGCCTCTATATGTTAGACCAAGAGTTGGCAGGAAGATCGGCGGACGAAGATGCCTAAAGAGTATACCTTATCTTTTGGCCAAGCTAACTGGTATGCCTTAATTCTCTTGATACCTATTGGTGTGTTATTATTAGTACCATATGCTAGTTTGTATAGTTGGTCAACGCTTGGAAAAGATTTAGTACTTTTTATTAAAGATTTCCCACTCTTCATCCTTGCAGTAGTAGTCGGTACTTTCGCGCATGAACTTCTTCACGCGATAAGTTGGGTTTGGTTAGATGCTATTTCGTGGTCAAATATACATTTCGGATTTAACTGGAATGCCTTGGCTCCCTATGTACATTGCTCGCAACCGATAGAAGTAACCCACTACCGCTGGGGGGTTGCGATACCTGGTATTGTGCTGGGCGTGGTACCCTACCTTTGTGCTCTTGTATTTCATTATGAGTGGCTATTAGGTTTTAGCCTCTTTTTTACCCTTGCCGCTGGTGGAGATATTTTGATCTTATGGTTATTGCGAAAGGTTGAAAAAGGTAAAAAAGTACAGGATCATCCTGAACTTGTTGGTTGCCGTATAATAGAATCTGATTAGAAAAATTTAAACGGTAAATATTATAAACGCTTAACCACTGGAATAGTTACCCATCTCTAATTAGCTTATCAAACGTGTAAAAGAAAAATAAAACAGAAAGAGAAATTATGAAGAGTAGTAACTTTGTTGTACATGAGGATTACGAAGAATACCCTGTAGAAGAGATGCGTGAGAGGGCCCGTTCTTTTTATGAACATATGAGCCGACGGCGAACTGTACGGGAATTTTCAGAACGATCGGTGCCCCAAGAAGTTATTGAAAATTGTTTAAGAACTGCTGGTACTGCTCCAAATGGAGCAAACATGCAGCCGTGGCACTTTGCAGTTGTGAGGGATCCGGAGGTAAAAAAAGAAATTAGAGAGGCTGCAGAAGAAGAGGAACGTGAGTTTTACGAAAATAGAGCTACTGATGAATGGTTGGAAGCTTTAGCACCGCTTGGTACCGATGCTAATAAACCATTCCTGGAAGAAGCACCGTATTTGATTGCAATATTTTCCCAAAGTTATGGAGTGGATGAGGAAGGGAACAGAGAAAAACATTACTATGTAAAAGAGTCTGTCGGTATTGCAACGGGGATGTTAATTACTGCAGTTCATAATGCTGGATTAGCTTCTCTTACCCATACGCCAAGTCCCATGGGCTTTCTGAATGAAATTTTAGGTCGTCCTGAAAATGAACGTCCATTTCTCTTACTCGTGGTGGGTTATCCCAAAGACGAAGTTAAGGTACCTGATATTACCAAAAAGCCCTTAGATAAAATTGCCAGTTTTATTTAGTGTTATTATAGTTTGTCAAAAAGCTAATTTTAAATAGCTTTATTTTTCAGAGTGTAAACATTGTTATTTATTAGTAAACACGATAACTTTTGTGTTTGCTATTCAAATTGGTAGAAATTTGTATTGGGTGCGATACTCAATGAGTTTTGTTTTACTAGCAGCATATAAAAATAAGCCAAGGTGAAACAAGTTATTTAATATCATATTATGAATGAGCTAGAGAGTAAAACTTCATGGGGTAGTTGGGAGCTCAATATTACAACGGGTAAGTTTCAGTGTTCTTCCAAAGGATATAAGGTTTTAGGTATACCTTCTGATGGAATTGAAAAGAAGGAAGATCTGCTGGAGTATATCCCTGCTGAAGAACATGAGAAAATAATATCCGCTTTTGATAAAGCTGAAAGAAAAGGCGCTTTGGATACAGAAATATGTATCAGAGGGGAGGATTCTGCATTACGCCATATAAAATTCCAAGCTGATCTGATTGAGGATGAGAAGGATCAGCAAAAACGCTTGGTAGGCACAATGCATGAGTTAGTTAGCCCCGTAGAAGAAGTAAAACTGAATAAGTCACTATCAGATTCAATGATAGATGGCTATCTATTAATGTTGAGAAAGGATAATACAATTCTGGATGTAAATCCTGCCTATTGCGAAATGATCGGTTATGAAGAAGAGGAGCTATTAGGTAAAAGTATTAGTGAGCTTGATTTGGATTTTGATCAAAAGAAGTTTAAGCAGAGAGCAAAAAAAATAATAGAGCAAGGGGGAGGCCGATTTAAAACGCGCCACGAACATAAAAATGGAAAGACTATCTATCTGGAGGTGAGTTTGGCGTTTGTAAGGAAGTGGGAAACCACCTTTGTAGTGGCTTTTCTGACTAACATTACAGATCGCATTGTTACAGAGCAGAAATTAAAAGAAAGTGAAGAGCGCTGGCATCGATTAGTCGAAAATATTCCACAGGGAGTTATTATAAGCGTCGATGGGGAATTACAGTATTTAAATCAGGCGGCTTCGAGTCTGGTAAATGTAGAAGAGTGTGAAACGTTGCTTGGTGAGCAGATTATCAATTTTGCAGATGATAAATATAAAAAAAGAATCGAAAATCGGCAGAAGAAATTAAAAAAAGTTGAAAAGCTTCCTCCGGCCGACTTTGAGATTTCTGTTGAGGGGAAGGGTAAAAAAATTATTAGAGCCTATCCGGTTACAATCACGTATAAAGGGCAAGATGCAATACTAGCGGTTCTCAATGATATTACAAACCTTAAAAAGAAACAGGAAGAGTTAAGGCAGGGAGAGAGAAAATGGAGGCAGCTGGTAGAAAAAAACCCTCAGCCTGTACAAATTATTCAAGATGGTGAACTAGTATTTATTAATGAGGCCGGAGCAAAGCTTTTTGGAGGCGACTCTCCTGAGGAGTTAATAGGAAGATCGATATTTGACTTTAGTCATCCCAATAACATAGATCTTCTTAAAGAACGTAAGAGAAAATTAGAAGAAGATTTACCGGTAGAGCATGAACAGGAACAAAAAATCATTGATTTGAATGGAAACGAAAAACATGTGTTAGTCCATTCTATATCAACGATCTACCAGGATGAGCCGGCAATACAAACTGTTCTTTATGATCTTACAGAGCGGGAACGAGAACAACAAAAGATTCGAAGCTCATTAAAAGAGAAAGAAACCTTACTCAAAGAAATTCATCATCGTGTTAAAAATAATTTATCCGTGGTTTCCGGGCTTCTTGAGCTTCAGTCTATGAATACGGAAAAAGAATCCATTTTAAATACATTAAGAGATAGTCAGCAGCGTATTCAATCAATGGCTATGATTCATGAAAAGTTGTACCAGACAGAAGCGTTGACGAATATTGGATTTGATACCTATTTGAAAGAACTAATAGAATCGATCAGTAAAACCTACAATACAGGGAACAGGAATATTGATGTAAGTTATAACTTAGAATCAACTTCTTTAGATCTAGATAATGCCATTCCTTGTTCACTTATTGTTAATGAGTTGATTGTGAATTGCTATAAACACGCTTTTGACGGTAGGGAGAAGGGTAAAATTTTGGTCAATTCAGAGGTTAAAGGTTCTGAGTTGTCGATAGAAATAAAGGATAATGGGGAAGGGCTGCCGGAAGATTTTGCTCTTGAAAACCAACAATCTCTCGGGATGACTCTCGTTCAAACCTTGGCCCAACAGCTGGATGGTGAAATAAACTTTGATTCAAATGATGGGCAAGGAACAACAGTTGAATTAAATTTTATTAAGTAAGTATTACATACCATGAATGGTTAAAGTGTAATCAATACGACTTCTGTTCTGAGCTTATCTTAGTTCATTTATCCCATTCAGAATCGGAAGTTTCGCACTTAAATATTGTTATAAGAAAGTTTAAGAAAAGGTTGGCTTGATATTTGCACCTATTAAAGCAGGAGGACTAAATATTTTTCTGAATCTTAAACAATAGATCAGTGCTTACAACGGTTTCGGCTAATTCGGATAAAAAATCACAAGAAAACAGGTTTCGCCTGATGAATGATATTACGTCTCAGGCCAATATGAGCACTTCTCAGCAGTTTGAGAGGGCATTGAAGCTCACCTGTAAAATTTTAGATCTTGATATTGGTATTATAAGTCATATCGAAGATCAGCAATACATCATAGACTATAGTTGGTCAGAAGAAAATGTGTTAGAAGAAGGGCAAGTTTTTCCGCTGGGAGAAACATATTGCAGCATAACAATGGCGATTAATGATGTGGTAGCTATAGATAACATAAATCGTTCTCTGCATAAGCGGCATCCTTGCCACCAGGTTTTTAGTATGGAATCTTATATTGGCATTCCTCTCACAAAAGATGAACAGCTTTATGGGACTCTTAATTTTTCAAGTTCGGAAGCACAAAGTGAAAGTTTTTCCGAACTTGATAAAGGGTTTCTGTTAATGCTGGGAAATTGGATCTCTGACACCCTGGAAAAAAAAGAGATGCAAGAAAAGCTAAAAGAGAGGGAAGAACTCTATGAAGTGGTAACGGTCAATGAAACAGATATGGTATGCTTACATGATCCTGATGGCACTTATCGTTTTGTATCTCCTTCAGTAGAAAAAATATTAGGATATAAGCCATCTGAACTTGTTGGCAGAAACGCGTATGAACTATTTCATCCGCATGATTTGCAAGATATTCGAACACAGTCATACCAAGCTTCCCAACAAGGGAAAAAGGTGAAGAACTTTGAGTATCGTATTTGTAAAAAAAATGGGGATTATATTTGGTTTGAGACTTCTACGAACCCTATTACTGATGATCGGGGAAAGATTATTCAGCTACAAACTAGTTCTCGTGAAGTTACTAAACGGAAGAAATTAGAACTGTTGTTTAAAGAGTCTCAGCATTTATCCTCGACCGGTGGGTGGCAGTATGACCTAGAAACGGAAAAACTATTTTGGACAGAAGAGACCTACCAGATTCATGAGCTTCCCATTGGTGAAGAAATAACCATTGATCAGGCAATAAGCTACTTTCATGATTCTGCGCAACCTAAAATTAGGCAGGGACTCCGAGAAGCGATTGATAAGGGAAGAGAGTATGACGTGGAGCTTCCTATTGTTACTGCTAAAGGTAATAGGCGGTGGGTACGTGCTATTGGAAAAGTCCAAACCAATGAGAAAGGTGAGGTATACCAGTTATATGGTGTGTTCCAGGACTTAACGAACCGTAAGCGTATGGAGGATGAGCTTAGAGAACGTAACCAAGAGCTACAGGAACTTCATGAAACGAATAGTAAAATTTATTCGGTAATTGGCCATGATCTTAAAACTCCCCTTTCATCGATAGTAGGTTTTGCTGATCTTCTTATTAGTGATGCTGATAAATATGACGAAAGTGATGAGCTGAAAGAAAGCCTAGAGATTATTCATCAGTCTTCGGTAAATACCGCTTCTTTGTTGGAAGATCTTCTTGACTGGGCTCGCTTCCAGGGGGGCGATTTGAGTTTAAGTCTTAAAGAGTTTTCTATTGCAACGGCCATAAATCAGGTTATAAACCTGCTGCGAGTTTCTGCAAATCGCAAGGATGTTACTATTACTTTCGAGGCAGATAAAGATATCACAGTGCTAGGGGATCGACAGGTTATTACAACGGTGATTAGAAACCTGCTTAGTAATGCACTAAAGTTCAGTCATCGTGGTGATAATGTTATAATTATGCTTAAGTCTGAAGAAGAATACTGGCAGGTAAACGTTAAGGATGAAGGTGAGGGGATGTCCAAGGAAGTCCAGACACAGTTATTTGGGGATGAAAAATACTCAAGCAAAACAGGAACTGCCGGAGAACAAGGTACCGGTGTAGGACTCCGCCTCTGCAAGGAGCTGGTTGAGTCACATGACGGAATACTTGATTTTGAAAGCCAGCTGGGTGAGGGGACCACCTTTATGCTTAGTATCCCGTTTGACTCACCTGTTTATAACACTGATTAAGCAAAACGATCAGCCAGTCGGTTAATTAAATATTCACTTTCTTGAAGTGCCTGGCTGGCAAACTTACCAAAGAAATCGGTTACCGATTCAAACTCTTTGACAAAACCCTCTTTGTCATCATCCTTAACCATTTGGGCAAGCTTATCATTATGCTCAATAAATTTGAGTAAGAGTTCACGACGTTCCTCATTTGAAAAGACAATATCGGCATAAAGTTCAGCACTTTGGGCAAAAATACGCCCCGTCATCATCAGTTCAGCACGGTAGATGGGGGATGAGTAGTCGAGGATATCCTGTGGCTTTAGATCGTAGGTCTTCATAAAAGAGCCGTGTAGCAGTGCTACGAAGTGACGCAGGCCTTGCACCATATGCATTACGTGATCATGCTTTTCTGCATCCGCTTCGATAACCCGCATACCCCATAACTTTGACTGCTGCACCACCCACTGAGAGGCCTTGGCATCTTCAACCGGACAAACGACCATTAGCTGTTTAGAGAGGTTGTCTACGCCAGGACCATGCATTGGGTGAAGCCCAAGCACTGGTCCATCATGGCATTGTTTCATAGTTTCAATAGGTCCACTTTTATTACTAGTGAAATCGGCCAGAATGGTATCAGAAGAGAGCTTGGGTGCTAGTCGTTCAATCACGTCTTCTGTGGTGTTAATGGGCACCGACACGATAGCAAGGTCCAGTTTGGGAGCAACTTCTTCTAGCTCATGCCAGTTGTGTTTATCAATGGTATAGAGATTATGCCCCGTTTGTTTAATGATACGTCCATACAGACTACCCATGCCTCCTTTGGCACCAACAATAAGAATATTCTTGGGTTCTTCGGTCGCACGAGGGAACTCACTGGAGGACTGGCTGGCACGAGATGAAGCCATAATCATCCGTAAAAAATCTTCTGCCCAGTCAGGGTCTAAATTCTGATTACGAGCCATTTCGCGGAACTTCTTTGTCTTTTCATCTTCTCGCTTTGGAGCAAAAATAGGCAGGCGATTTTGGATTTTTTTGTCAATCACTTCGTGCACAATCTCACGTCGCTCAGAAAGTAGTTCCAGCAATTTGGAATCAATTTCGTCAATACGTTTCCGCTGTGGATTGAGTTTCTTCTCTTTAGGGGTCATACAATTACGGTGATCATAAAATTGGATTCAATAATTTCGGCATAGATCATACGCTTAAAGCTATTCCAGCCATAAAAGCTACTAAAAATAATGAATTTGTCGTTTCTATCCCGAAAGGAATTTCAATTCCATTTATTTTAAAGGAATAGCAGTTTTCGGAAAATTAATTTGAGTCAGGACTGTCAATTCCCCTAAAATTATGGGATTTTTAGTGAATGATTAATACTAATATACGTTATCATAAGGCAGGCTAAATGTAGGAAGGCAAAATTCAGAAGTATATTTATGAGAGGGTAGTGCAATCTCCCCCTTTCTACCTTTATTCATTTACCAACATAACGACGAACGCTAAAAATCCATACTTATTTAGATGTCCAATTTCGATTTGCAATCACCCTGGCCACCGGCCGGTGATCAGCCTCAAGCTATTGAAGAACTGGTAGAAGGCATAGAAGACGGTGATAAATACCAAACCCTACTGGGAATTACCGGATCCGGTAAAACACGTACTGTTGCCGATGTGATCGATCAGGTAGAGCGGCCGACATTGGTAATGAGTCATAATAAAACATTGGCAGCACAGCTGTATCGTGAGCTAAGTGACTTTTTTCCCAACAATAGGGTAGAGTTCTTTATTTCCTACTACGATTACTATCAGCCTGAGGCTTATTTATCCTCGCAGGATAAATATATTGAAAAGGATCTGTCCATTAATGATGAGATACAGCGACTACGACTGCGTGCCACCAGCTCACTGCTCTCGGGACGAAGAGATGTTATTATCGTTTCTTCAGTAAGCTGTATTTATGGAATTGGTTCTCCATCAGAATACCAGAAATTGATTATTACCCTTGAGACAGGTACAGAGATCCCCAGAAACAAACTGCTTTATGATCTTGTAGACCTGCACTATACGCGGAACGATCGCGAGTTTAGCCGAGGGACCTTCAGGGTGCGGGGAGATGTCGTAGATCTTTATCCGGCCTATGCAGAAGATGGTTTGCGGATCTCATTTTGGGGCGATGAGATTGAAAAGATGGAGATTGTAGATCCTGAAAGCGGGGATGTTCTGGATACGGTGCAGGAGTTCAAGATTTATCCTGCTTCCCACTACGTAACCACCGAAGATCGGCTTAATGAAGCCATAGATCAGATTCGCGATGAGTTAAACTGGCGCATAGGGACTCTTAATGATGAAGGTAAGTACCTGGAAGCCAAGCGCCTTGAACAGCGAACCCTCTTTGATATTGAGATGATGCAAGAGATCGGCTACTGTTCCGGTATTGAAAACTACTCACGCTATCTCAGTAACCGTAAGCCGGGCGAACGCCCCTACTGCCTGTTCGACTACTTCCCTGATGACTTTATGCTCGTAGTGGACGAAAGTCACCAAACCGTGCCCCAAATATCTGCCATGTATGGCGGTGACCGCTCAAGAAAAGTAGAGTTGGTTGAAAATGGTTTTCGTTTGCCTTCAGCTATGGACAACCGGCCGCTTACTTTTGAGGAATGGGAAAGTGTAATAAACCAAGCGATATTTGTAAGTGCTACCCCCAGCGATTACGAATTGGAAAAAAGCGGGGGAGTCTTTGTAGAACAGATTGTACGACCAACCGGCCTGATGGAACCAGAAATTGAAGTACGTCCGGTAGATAACCAGATCGATGATTTGCTGGAAGAGATTCAAAAGCGAATTGCCGATGGAGACCGCGTGCTCTGTATTACGCTTACCAAACGACTGAGCGAAGAGCTCAGTGAGTATCTTAAAAGTGTAGGGATTTCCGCAGCCTATATGCACAGCGAACTCAATGCCATGGAGCGGGTAGAAGTACTTTTCAAATTCCGTCGTGGCGACTTTGACGTGCTTGTAGGTATTAATTTGCTACGAGAGGGAATCGATATTCCGGAGCTCAGCTTAGTGGCGATTCTCGATGCAGATAAGGAAGGTTTTCTGCGTTCCGAAACCTCACTATTCCAGATCATCGGTCGTGCAGCTCGTAACGTCGAAGGTAAAGCCATCATGTATGCTGATAAAATTACCGACAGCATGCAAACGGTGATCGACGAAACCGAACGGCGTCGTAAGATACAGAAAGAATACAACGAAGAGCACGGTATCACGCCAAAAACCATCGAAAAAGAGCTTAAACCACTTGTTGATCCGGCATTGATTTCCAACAAGAGTTTTGACCTGAAAGATACCGGTGATGGAGAAGACGAGGATGCTCTTGAGGTGGTAAAGGTGGCCGAGGAGGGCATCAAATACAAAGCCAACCCAGCCATGAAAGAAGTAACGTTCGATAACAAAGAAGAGTTCATGGAATATCTGCAAGAGACCATGTATAATGCAGCTCAGAACATGGAGTTCGAAGAAGCGGCGCGCATCCGGGATCAAATCGAACAACTAAAAGAGGAACTGTAACATAGTTAACAATTATTGGTTAATAGGAAGAATCCGAATAACCAATAGCGAATAACCAATAGCTAAAAATGAGTACACTAGCGTATCTAAAAAGCTTTTTTAAAGATAAAGATGTAGCCTCGGTAACGCCTACATCTCGATTTTGCGTACGAAAGGTGTGTCGGCCCATCGATTTTTCTAAAGACATTACCATAGTTGAATACGGTGCCGGCGCTGGGGTGTTTTCGCGTTACCTGCTGCAGCATATGACAAACGATTCCCATCTTTACCTCTTTGAAACCAATGAAATCCTGTTCGAAAAACTGCAGCAGATTAACGATTCGCGTGTTACCAGTTACGACCAAAGCGTAGAATTTGCAAACCAACTGTTGCCCAAAGATATCGTTGGGACAGTCGATTTTATTATTTCCGGTATCCCCTTTTCTTTTTTGGATCCGGATACGAAATCATCAGTGCTGAACCAGAGTTACCAGTTGTTGCGCGTCGGTGGAGAGTTCTTGGCCTACCAAACATCAGGCCATCTTAAAGATCCCCTGGAAGAGACCTTTGGTAATGTATCCACCAGGTGGGAGTGGCGCAATATCCCGCCCATGACGGTCTATAGAGCAGAAAAGAGATAAAAAAGTAGCATTTTCTGTTCGTAACGTTCTGTGTTATTTCTGTCTGTTACGTTTGTGCTATACTCCTTACGGTACGGAGCATTGTAAGGCGTACAGCTCGTTTCAAGTTTACCAGATATCCGATAAACATAAAAAAGCCATTCCACCCATACAGATAGAATGGCCCTATAAAGTAGAATAATTCAAAAAAGAGAAATCAACGCAGGATTATTACTCTTCTTCTGAAGAGTTTTCATTGTTTTCAGCAGCTTTTTGCTCTGCTTCTCGGTTGAGTTTCCTAACGGTTTCCTGGTTTTGATCTTTCTCTTTAATACGAGCCGACTTACCTCTTCGGTCACGCAGGTAATAAAGCTTAGAACGCTTAATATCACCCTGTTTCTTAAGTTCTATTTTTGATACAAAAGGAGAGTACAGTGGAAAAATACGTTCCACACCAATATTGCCGGCAGAGATCTTACGTACCATAAATGTCTGGTTTGCACCTGATCCGCGACGTGAGATAACGAGTCCTTCAAACTTCTGGATTCGTTCTTTATCGCCTTCGCGAACTTTATAATGAACATTCACGGTATCGCCGGTTTTAAACTCGGGATACTCATCCTTAATTAGTGTCTGTTCTGCTAGTTTTAACTTATCCATGATTAATCCTTACTACTGTTCGTTTCGAAATTTTTTGTAAATATCAGGACGTACTTTCTTTGTACGCTCAAGCGACTGTTCAAATCGCCATTCTTTCACTTTTTGATGATCACCAGAACGCAAAACTTTTGGCACTTCCATCCCTTCAAAGTCAGCGGGACGAGTATAAACAGGCCCTTCCAGCAAATCATTTTGAAAAGAGTCTGTCAATGCACTTTCGGAATCACCCAATGCTCCGGGTAACAACCGCACGATGGCATCAACCATTGCTAAAGCCGGCAGTTCTCCGCCGGAAAGTACAAAATCGCCAATGGTATACGTTTTGGTGATTAGTGTGTCAATAACACGCTGATCTACACCTTTATAATGGCCGCACAAGAACATTAGATTTTTGCATATGGAAAGTTTATTTGCACTTTCCTGTACAAAAGGATCCCCATTCGGAGCCGTAAAGATGATTTCATCGTACTCCCGCTGGCTCTGTAAATGCTTGACACAAGAGAATATCGGCTGTGGTGTTAACACCATGCCTGCGCCTCCGCCATAGGGGTAGTCATCAACCTTATTGTGTTTGTCCTCGGAATAGTCCCGCAAGTCATGAGTATGGATTTCAACCAAATCATTTTCCTGTGCATTAGCTACAATACTATGTTGTAGCGGACTTTCCAGGAGCTGTGGTACAGCTGATATTATATCAATGCGCATCATTTATAAACCTCTCAGTTGGTCCAGATTTTTGCATTGGATGTTCTCTGATTCCACATCAATATCAACAACATATTCGTCCACAAAAGGGACCAGCAGTTGTTCCTGTTCTGCGGTTTCTATTTCGAGAATCGGATGTGCCGGGTTTTCCAACAACGCTTTTACGGTACCGATGACTTCTCCATCTTCTAATATATCAAAAGATGTGAGGCTTAACGGTAAATCATCCGAATCCAGCAGGCTTTCAACGATTTCGCGGTCTGCATAGACCGTGAAATTTTTCAGTTGTTCTGCCTGCGTGCGATCAGTTACGTGTTCAAATTTAACAAAGAACGAAAGCCGGTTATTTTTTTCTTGCACCCGTACCGACTCAACTCGGGCAGGGACCAAGGCCCCCTTGGTATTTGCTATATGTACCAAGTCAAGAGCATCAAAAAGGGTTGGCGCGTACATGTCAGGGATGATTAATACATCGCCCTTTACGCCATGAGATCGAGAAATATACCCGATCTGTTTGTACTGGTTTTCTATTGGTTCCAGCATAAGCTACCAGTTGTTAAACACCGGTATGGCTTTTTAACTATTTTCTTTCTTATCATCTAAAGCACGCTGAACGGTTACGCGATCTTCATCGTCGGTAACAAAGCCTTCGAGCTCATCAAGAGGAGTGTTTTCGATATGTTCGATAGCTTCTTTAGCTAACATATCGCTAGAGGTTTTAGCTTCAGAATCTTCATCCGAATCATTGTCCTCGTCTTCTTCCTCATCATCAGAAGCCTCAACTTCTTCCTCAGCGTCATCATCAGTTTTGTCTTCCTCTTCAGTTTCAGCAGCAGCTTCTTCAGTATCATCTTCTTTGTCTTCATCGGCTGTATCTTCTTGAGTTTCAACCTCTTCAGACTCTTCCTGTTCAGCAGCTTCTTGAGTTTCTTCTGTTTCAGCTTCTTCAGCCTTATCTTCTTCTGCTTCAACTTCCTCATCAGCCTCATCTTCCTCTTCTTCAGCAGCAAGAGCTTCTTGCTTTGCTTTCTCTCGGGCAGCTTCTTCAGCTTTCTTCTTAAGCTGCTTTTGGAATTCTTTTTCTTCGGCATCGAGCAGTGCTTGTTGGCGCTCTTTGCGTGTAGGAACATCTTCTTCCTTTTCTTCACGCTTTTCACGCCATTCAGTGAGTGCTTCTTCAATCTCTTCTTCAGACTTCCCCCAACGGAGTAAGTGCATTTCGTACATAATCCCTTGGTTCTTAAAAATGGACCGTACGGTATCACTTGGTTGAGCACCCTTTTTTAGCCAGTGGATTGCTCGTTCTCTGTTCAGTGTAAGCTGATTTTTGGGTGTTACATTATCAAAGCGACCTAAATCTTCAATAATTCGACCATCTCTGGGTTTACGGTTATCCGCAACAACAATGTGATGGATAGGTCGCTTTTTTCGACCTCTACGTTGTAATCTTATTCTTAACAATGGATTATCTCCTTAATTTAACTTTAATTTGCGTTGATTTTTCTATAGAGGATAATGTCGGAATCTTGCGCAATATATCAGTGATGCTGGGCTGGGCTAAACAGCGGTCAACATCAGCTTGGTTATCCAAATGGTAAATTTCCTTTCATTCCTTTCATGCCCTGCATCATCTGGCCGATTTTACCCATGCCAGAGAAGGACTTCATCATTTTCTTCATCTGCTGAAACTGCTTTAGCAGATCATTAATATCTGAGACGCGTGTTCCCGAACCTTTGGCGATACGCCGTTTCCGGGTAGCATTTAAAATTTCCGGATTGTGTTTCTCCTCCGGAGTCATCGAGCAGATAATGGCCTCGATGGGTTTAAAAGAGTCTTCATCAAGTTCAGCATCGGCATCTTGTAAAGCTTTACCGGCACCCGGAATCATTCCAACCAGGTCTGAGATATTACCCATGCCTTTTACTTGTTGTAACTGTTGATAAAAGTCATCCAGATCAAAACTGTCAGACTTAATCTTCTTTTGTAGCTTCTGTGCTTCTTTTTCATCAAACTCTTTCTGGGCTTTCTCAACAAGAGAAACCACATCCCCCATCCCCAAGATTCGTTGAGACATCCGTTCTGGGTAAAATGGAGAAAGAGCATCAAGCTTTTCGCCGGTACTTACAAACTTGATCGGTTTTTGGACCACATTCTTAATTGAAAGGGCCGCCCCGCCGCGGGTATCACCATCAAGCTTTGTTAAAACGACACCATCATAATTGATGGTGTCATTAAATTCTTTGGCTGTGTTAACAGCATCCTGTCCGGTCATGGAATCAACAATAAACAATGTTTCATCGGGCTGGACAGCTTCTTTAATCTCAGCTACTTCGTTCATCATCTTTTCATCAACATGCATACGCCCTGCTGTATCAATAATAACAGTATCGAGCGCTAGGCTCTTCGCCATCGATACCGCTTCTTTTGCAACACGTACGGCATCTTTCTGGTCGATAGAATATACCGGGGTATCTATAGTGTTGGCCAGCGTTTTAAGCTGATCTATAGCAGCCGGACGATAAACGTCAGCTGCTGCTAAAATAGGATTCCGGTTATTTTCTTCTTTCAGGTACTTTGCAAGTTTGGCACTAAAGGTTGTTTTACCAGAGCCTTGTAGGCCGGCAATCAAAATAACAGTAGGAGGCGTATGAGCAACTGATAAATCTACGCGTTCCTGTCCAAGAATTTGAGTCAGCTCATCATGTACTACTTTGGTAAACTGCTGACCCGGGTTGACGGCTGAAAGCACGTCTTCGCCCATAGCTCGTTCTTTAATATCGTTCGTGAACTGCTTAGCAACTTCGTAGTTAACATCCGCATCAAGCAGGGCACGACGTATTTCTCTCACCGTCTCCGCAATGTTGACGTCGGTAATCTTAGATTCCCCTTTCAGCTTCTGAAAGGCATCATCCAGTTTTGATGAGAGATCCTGAAACATGAGTGAATGTATATTCTATAGAGTTAATGCTAATAATTGCATGGCCGGTACAGTACCGGAACAAAGTCTCGCAAAATAAGGACATTTTATTGGGTTATCAACAGAATTATTGAATTGAATGCTAAACCCTGACAAGGTCAAACCATGATGTGGATAATTATTGCCAATATATGCATTTAGCGATACTGTTTTGGGAGATCATTTATTTGCAATGATAGAATAAAGCCCCGGGTTCAAAAGAGAAACAAAATATATCGGGGTTTAGGGTACAGGAGGGATGCTTATTTTGGGTATTGGATATGTCAACACCTATGGGAACAAGAGTGCTTAAAGACCATATAAGGAATGTTGATAACTGGTATCTTTTATATCAAAAAGGGGAAGATAATAATATGGAAATAATGAAAGGCAGTTTTAAAGAGTTATGTGCTCGATTTTTGGTTAGTTCTTTTATCTTGATACTGGCAGCTTGTGCGAGCAGTAAACCCCCGACCCAAGAGTTGGCAACAACAGAAGCT
Source organism: Fodinibius saliphilus (assembly GCF_005869845.1). Classification (NCBI taxonomy): domain Bacteria; kingdom Pseudomonadati; phylum Balneolota; class Balneolia; order Balneolales; family Balneolaceae; genus Fodinibius; species Fodinibius saliphilus. Next base: position 534,431 of record NZ_VAWF01000002.1, read on the forward strand.
GCGATCAATCAGGCAGATCAGGTTGGTGCAAAAGAGTATGCACCTCTCGAAATTCGGGAAGCTCGAAAGAAGCTTCAGAAAGCAAAAGAGCTGGTTGAGAAAAAAGAGCATGAAAAAGCAAAACGGCTTGCTTCGCGTGCAGAAATCGATGCAGAGTTGGCAGAAGCAAAAGCGCTTTCTGAGAAATCTCAAAATGCTGTTGAGCAGTTGAGGGAAAGTATTAGGCTATTGGAAAAAGAGATTAAGAGAAATCAAAAAAAGCAATAGCATCATGTCTTATACAAGGCTGGCATTATATAAAATACTGGTTGTTTTCTTATTAATAGGTTGTGGCGGCCCACCGGAGAAAAATCCATTGCTGCAAGAGGCCAGTAGTGAGTATCAAAAGGCTGAAAATGACTCCCTTATTGTAACTAAGGCACCGGTAGCATTAAAAGAGGCCGAGGAGGCCTTAGAGCAGAGTCGAGAGTTTTGGAAAGAAGGCGCTGATAAAGAATTGATAGAACATCACGCCTATATTTCAAAACAAAAAGTATTTATAGCCCGAGAAACTGCTGAACTGAATGCTGCTCAGGATGAAGTGAAGCGAGCCGAGGCTGAGCGGCAGCGAGTATTGATCAAAGCACGTAAGGCTGAAGCCAGGGCAGCAGAGCATCGCGCAGAAGAAGCGTTATCACGTGCACAAAAGGCGCAGAAACGGGCCGAACAGCTTGCCAACAGGGTCAGTGAGCTAGAGGCACAGCGTACAGAACGTGGCTTGGTATTAACATTGGGAGATGTCCTTTTTGATTTCGATAAAGCGACATTGAAACCTGGTGGGGAACGGGCTGCTAATAATCTTGCCCAGTTTCTAAAAGAATATCCTGAAAGAAATGTGATGATCGAGGGATTTACCGATATCGTTGGTTCAGCAGATTATAATAAGAAATTATCAAGGAGAAGAGCTAATGCTGTCAAACGGGAGCTCATTGGTCAGGGTATTAGTGCTACACGCATTCAAATACGGGGATATGGTGAAAAATATCCTGTAGCATCGAATGAAACAGAAGCAGGACGTCAGCAAAATCGTCGGGTTGAAGTCATCATTTCTGATAAGAACGGTACTATCGATGAGCGATCATTAGCAAACTGATTTTTACCTCTTAAAAAATTATTCTACAACTGTCATTCCGGTGAGTTTGCAGAATCTCATTGGGATGACAGTTTTTTATTATGTTTTATTATCTTCAGGCAGAAGAAATTGAATTTTAAGAAATTGAAAAACATATTTTATGGCTAATCAACAAGGATATGGGTTGCTGAAAGGCAAGAAAGGATTGATTTTTGGTGCGTTGGATGATCGAAGTATCGCATGGCGCATCGCACTGGCATGTCAAAGAGAGGGTGCAGAATTTTCATTATCTAATGCCCCGGTGGCACTGCGCTTTGGTGAATTAGATGAGCTGGCAGAAGAAACGGGCGCAGAAGTATTTCCTTGTGATGTATCAAAAGAGGAAGATGTTAAGGAGTTGATGGAGAAGGTAAAGGGTGAGCATGGGAAGATCGATTTTATGCTCCATGCAATTGGTATGTCTCCGAATGTCCGAAAGAATAAGGGATATAACGAGTTGAACTATCAGTGGATGCAAAAAACGCTCGATATTTCAGCTATTTCTCTCCATAAGGTGATTCGTTATGCTGATGAAACTGACCTCTTGAATGATGGCGCCAGTATTCTAGCACTTTCCTATATAGGGGCTCAGCGTATTTTCTCAAAATATAGTGATATGAATGATGCCAAGGCATTGCTTGAAAGTATCGCCCGTAATTATGGGAGTCGATTAGCTGATCGGGGCATTCGTGTCAATACTATCTCACAGGCTCCTACTAAAACATCGGCCGGTAGCGGAATTAAAGGTTTTGATGGTATGTATACCTTCGCCGAAAAGATTGCACCATTAGGAAATCCATCTGCTGATGAATGTGCCGATTATTGTGTGACCTTATTCTCTGACCTCACACGGAAAGTCACAATGCAGAACCTCTATCATGATGGGGGCTTTGTTACGGCCGGTATTGATGAAGAGATGATTAATGATTTAGCAGATATGTACGCCGATGAGGATGAATAAAAGTAATCTTTTAAAATAATTAAGATATATGCCTGATTGGTTAATAGCCGGTCAGGCTTTTTTAATTAACGGATGTTAAAATATGTCCTCCCATTTTAAAATTTTGGCTAAAAATAGTTACTTACTAGCTGCATTCAACTACCATTAAAAATACCATCATAATGAAACGACTGGCATCTTTTTTATATCTATTACTATTCTCGGTAACGATTACTATTGCCCAGGATACACCTACGATAAGTGAAAAAACAGAAGGACTTGAAAAACAGCAGGGCTACTTCACTTTTTACTGGGATAAAGCGAAGGCTACGCTTTGGCTGGAGATCGACAAATATGATACGGAGTTTTTATATGTAAATTCGTTAACAGCGGGGGTTGGATCTAATGACATCGGTTTGGACCGTAACCAGCTTGGAGATAGTCGAATTGTTTATTTTGAGCGTAGAGGACCCAAGGTGCTGATGGTACAACCAAATTATTCATATCGCGCCATAACAGATAATAGGAAAGAAAAGCAGTCGGTGCGTGATGCTTTTGCTAATTCAGTGTTGTGGGGCTTTGAGGTAGCTGCTGAGCAGGATGGAAAGGTATTGGTCGATATGACAAGCTTTTTGATGAGAGATGCCCATGGTGTGAGCAAGGTGCTACGACGCAACAAAGAGGGTACTTTCAGCGTCGATGAGAGTCGTTCTGCTGTTTACCGGAAAGCGACGATGAACTTCCCGCAGAATACAGAGTTTGAAGCTACATTGACTTTTACCGGAAACAAGCCGGGACGCCAGGTACGTTCTGTAACACCTACAGCCGATGCCATTACGGTTCGCCAGCATCATTCTTTTGTTAAGTTACCAGATGATAATTTTGAGCCGCGCCGGTTTGATCCCCGAGCCGGGTATTTTGGCATCAGTTATCAGGATTATAGTACGCCAATTTCAGAATCTATTGATAAGCGGTTTATTACAAAGCATCGATTAAAGAAGAAAAATCCGGAAGCTGAAATGAGTGAACCGGTAGAGCCTATTGTCTATTATTTGGATCCGGGAACGCCCGAACCGGTACGGGGCGCTTTGTTGGATGGGGCTCGTTGGTGGAACCAGGCTTTTGAGGCCGCGGGTTATAAGGATGCTTTCCAGGTTAAGATGCTACCTGACAGTGCTCATCCCATGGATGTGAGGTATAATATGATTAACTGGGTGCATCGTTCAACGCGGGGGTGGTCTTACGGTAGCTCGGTAGTAGATCCGAGAACCGGTGAGATTATAAAGGGACATGTATTGTTGGGATCGCTTCGGGTTCGTCAAGATTATTTGCTGGCTGAAGGGTTGCTTTCGCCTTACAAAGAGGGGGCAAGGTTTGATGATAATAATCCAATGTTGGAGATGGCTTTGGCCCGAATCAGGCAACTTTCGGCACATGAGATAGGCCATACACTGGGGTTGGCTCATAACTTTGCGGCCAGTACAAATGATCGTGCTTCGGTGATGGATTATCCGGCACCTAAAGTTGAAATCAGTAAAGATAGCACGCTGGATCTTTCCAATGCCTATGACACAGGAATAGGAGAGTGGGACAAAGTTTCTGTTACCTATGGCTATAAGGATCTGCGAGCATTGCCAAGTGAAGACGCAGCCCTAGAAAATGTTATAGAGGAGGCTATTGATAATGGGTTGTTGTTTATTTCAGATATGGATGCGCGTCCGGCAGGCGGGGCACACCCTAAAGCTCATCTCTGGGATAATGGGAAGAATGCAGTAGAGCAACTGCATCATATTATGAAGGTAAGAGAAATAGCACTACAGAATTTTTCAGAATCAAATATTCCTTCGAGCACGCCAATGGCAGAGCTCGAAGATGTATTGGTGCCTATGTACCTGTTTCATCGTTTCCAGATTGAGGGTACGGTAAAGCTTGTGGGGGGGCTTGATTACAGTTATAAATTGCGAGGTGATAATCAGAGAGGACCGACGCCCGTAGCAGATTCAACGCAGCGTGCTGCACTTGACGCGATGCTGAAAACATTGACGCCGGATGCTCTGGATATGCCCGATCGTATTATTGAGCTTATCCCACCTCGACCTCTCGGACATTATGATTCCAGGGAGCTTTTTAATAGCTATACTGATCCGGCATTCGATCCTATTGGTGCAGCAGAAACGGCTGCTAGTATGTCGGCCGAGCTACTGCTAAATGTGAATCGGGCCGCTCGCCTGGTAGATTTTGAGGCTCGAAATACAGATAATCTTGGCTTGGGTGATATGCTGGATAAAATTATAAAGTATACGTGGCAACAAGAAGTCCAAAAAGGGTATAAGGGGGCGATCCAGAATACAATCAACCATGCTGTTTTATATGAGATGATTAAATTGGCATCAAATGAAGATGCTCCTACTCAGGTTAAAGCTATTACAAATCTTAAGCTAGAAGGTCTGAGAGAGTGGATGAAGGTGAAGGCAGAGAAAGGCAAGGGCAACGCTCAACGCAAGGCTTCCTTGTTGTATGGATATCGAATATTGCAGAACTTTAAGGAAAAGGGGGACTCGTTTTTTCCAACTTCTCCGTTATCACCTCCACCGGGATCGCCGATCGGAAATGGTATATTACCGAATTTAGGTTGTAGTATTAACTAGTATATTTTGGCTTGTTTCACTTGTGTAGAGTGGAGCAAGCCATACCTATTGGAGATAGGTTGTTGGTAATTTATAGTATCAATTTATTATGATTTCCCCCCAAGAACTTCTTAGTGCGTACGCAAATGGTGCTTTCCCTATGGCGGATTCCCGGGATGATTCCGAAGCCAAGTGGTACACATCGAGTAGGCGTGGAATAATTCCTCTGGAACAGTTTAGGGTGTCTTCGAATGTTAAACGAATAGTTCGAAACCACCATTATCATGTTAAGTTTGATTATGCCTTTAGAGATGTAATGGAGGGGTGTGCCGATCGAGATTCAACATGGATTTCGCACGATATCGTTAAATCCTATTGTCAGCTTCATCGCCTCGGATATGCCCATTCAGTGAGTGTATATAATAAAAAATGGGAGCTTGTAGGGGGGCAGTACGGAGTGTCACTGGGGGCTGCCTTTTTTGGTGAATCGGTGTTTGGGTGGGCTAAAGAAGCGTCTAAGGTTGCTCTTTACTGGACACACAAAGCGTTAAAAGAGGGAGGTTTTGAATTATGGGACACCCAGTTCTGGACTGAGCATCTCTCACAATTTGGTTGTGTTGAGATACCGGCTAATGAATACGAAAAGCGACTGGATTCGGCACTTAAGAAAGAAGCAGTATTTGAAGCAGTGCAGGTGCAGTGAACAGTTAAACAGTTAACAGAAAAAACACGTTCTCTGTCAACTGATAACTGTTGAGCTGAATCAGTATTCCCGGACTGAAATTTGACGTATAGCTTCATCACGGGAGCTGCTTTCCAGCACTGATTTACGGATTTGCAGATCAATGCGATCGGGGATTTCTTGGTAACGACTGTTCAAGTTGACAGAAACCATAATTTGTTGATTTGATTCAACAGAACGCAATGTCCGTCCGTAATCAGCAATAGTAGATTTAAGATTTGATAAAAACTGCTCATACGCTCTTTGGATCTTTTCTTTTTCTTCAGCGCGATTGGCTTCAACTTCTTCCCGTTTATGTGCTCGAACGCTATCTCTGACCTCAATATCGATATCAATATTTTCTTCTAATTCGGCGCGAGCTCTTTCCAGGTCCTCCCTGACTACTTTTAGGGAATTGTGAAGGTTTGATAGGTCAAATTTAAATCCTGAATGATTCGCATATCGAACATCAAAAGAGAATAGGGCGCCAAAATTATCCAGTTTTAGGTAATCTACAGTCCCCCTGATCTGGAAACTTGATTCCTCAGCATCAGCATCTTCAAAGGCCGTTTTAAATATATTGGCCATAACGCGCAAATCTTTTTCCTGTTGGGCGGATGCCTCAACAACATTGCTATCAAGTCGATTTCGAAAGTCATCGTTACTCATATCGCCAGAACGATAGACCTTAAGATCGCTTACATTGGCGACAACCGAGATAGTGGGTAAAGATTGTTGCTCGGTTTTTTGTTGAGAATCATCGCTACGGAAAACTCTGATTTCTCTATTGGTTTGATTTGCTTCATACATGACCATCACTTTTTGATCATCGGAGAGTTGTCCGATCGTTGAGGCATAATCTCTGAGAAATTCTACTATTCTATCAGTTATTGATTCTTGGGTCACCGACTTACCATTTTCTCCTTCCCCATATTGGAATTGGTAAGAGAATTGATTGTCATCACTTTGAAAAATGATGAATGGCCGCTGGCTGGTATTAATCTTAAAAATAATGCCGTAATTCGGTAAATAAGTACCGTTGATATTGTGTTGGCCGAATCTATTCGATCCGATAGCATGGATGTTAAGATTATCTCCGTTGCCTTCGAATTGTGTTTTGAACAATTCTTCCAACACATTTTCCATGATGTTGATATCACGGTTCATCCTGTTAGTGTCAATATCAGATTGTGCGGCAGCCTGTTGAATGGTACTCATCAACACAATGACCGTCGCTGTTGATAATATTTGTAAAACGTATTTCATAACTCATCCTCAATTTAATTTTCGTTTTGATAACTGACGGTTTGTAATACTTGCCCAAGGTATTCGTTGGTACGGTTGATACGGTAGTTGGTATTTTCTTGAAGCTGGCTTAGCGTTTTATTGACCAGCTGTAAATCCTGCATGCGCTGCTCTTCAAAGTATGCGATTACCTGCTGCAGCTGCTCTCCATTTTGCTGGTCAATAGCATCGGCATAATCTGCCAACATTGTCGCATTTTCTTTTTTGATTTGAGCAATAAGAGCATTGGCTTCCTCCTGTGATAATCCTTGATTAACCGTAGGTGAATATCCCAGGCTAATAGCAAGTCCGTCGTTGGAAGTATCAATGTGGAGTTGGGCAAGAGATCCCAAGAAAAAGAAAAAAATGAGCCCTGCGGCGGCTGCAAAAACCGTTTTGCCGAGCAGGGAATGCGGCCACAAATTTTTGGCTTGTGTCCACCAATGGCTTAACGGGCGTTCGTTTAGTTCCATCACCAGTAGTTGTTGGGCGGGATCTGGTTCCGGCATTTGCTGTAGCACGGTACGAGTCTGTTTCAGCTGTTCCAGTTCTTCGCGGATATCAGGATTTTTGTCCAGATATGTTTCCAGTTTTGTTTTATCGCTCTTAGAAATCTCATCATAGAGATAATCCATAAAGAGCGATCGGGCAAGTTGATCATTCATAGCGTAATGCCTCCAGTTCAATATTCCATTGGTCAAAAAGTGTTCTTATTTTGGTCAATCTGTAGTACATGCGTGATTTAACGGTGTTTTCCGGTTCGTCAAGGATTTCTGCAATTTCGCAAAATTTAAGTCCCTCATATTCTTTCATGATCACGACGATGCGTTGCTTGGGCGGCAGTTGATCAAGTGCCAATTGTAAAATCGATTCAAGTTCTTCTTTCTGAACCTGCCGTTCTGGGTTAGCTGCAAAATCTTTTGCAGTAAGATGATTGGGCAATGACTCCAACGGAGCTGATCGCCTTCTGCCGGCTCGTTTAACTTCATCGAGACAGAGATTATTGGCAATGCGATAAATCCACGGAGGAAATTTGTCAGCATCGTCAAGCGTATTAAGTTTTTTATACGCTCTTATAAATGTTTTCTGGGTGATTTCAGTGGCCTCATCGTGACTCGAAAAATAGCGAAATGCAAAACGGTGAATGCGCTTTTGCCATCGATTAACGAGAGTGTTGAAGGCCTCGATATCTCCATTTCGAAAATTATGTATCAGTTGTGCATCAGTCATCAAAAAGACTCCCGGGAGTTACCAACTTAACACTGCCTTTCAGCAGCATGTTACGAATCGTACATTGTAATGACGATGCAGGAGGGGAAAAAGTTTTAAATTAATAGATATTTACTTTTCGGATTTCAAGATAAGTCGTTCCATTGCTTTAAATAATTCCCGCACCTGGTTGGTATTATTGGGATCATTTAAAAAAATATATGCTTGATTCCCGGAGGGATGGTAAATATTAAAGAGTTCAAAGCCTCGAACTGAGCCGTCCAAATTTACGGTAGGGCTTTTAAATTGCTTGCGGTATTTAGCTTCAAATAATGCATCAGAACGAACATAATCGTAAAACTTCAACAGGTTATCGAGGTTAGAATACATGCCGCCACTCCCTTTTATGAGCCAGGATGTTGGCCCCCAGTTGGGTGGAATGTTTGGTATTCCCACTTTTTGGGGACCTGCACCTACGGCAAAGTCTGTGAGTTTATGCCCTGATATTTTGCCATATTCATTAGTATGATTCATTTCCGCAGGCTCAAAAAAGTTCTGATATAGAAAATCGAAATAGGATTGTCCCGATATCTTTTCCACAAGAGCCGCCAGCAGTACAAAAGCCCCGTGAGAATGTTGACGATCTTTGCCCGGTTCAAACAGTAGTTGTTGATTTAGGAGTCGATTAACAGCCTTTTCTCTGTCAATCCATTGCAGGTCGGGGTCCCAATCTTCCGCAGTATGGAAAAAGTCAGGAAGCCCTGATTGTCCCGTCATCAAATGTCGAAGGGTCATTGAGGCTTTATCAGCAGGAACATTATTGAGATAATGGTCGATGGTATTATCCTGGTCAAGGTTTCCTCGTTGTTCCAACAAATAGATAGCAGCCTTGGTAAAGTCGATGGGCCGCGAGCCAACACCAAAAATTGTTGATATTGTGTTGGGGATTTCAAGTTGCTTATTGGCCATCCCAAATCCTTTCTTTAAAAAGACTTTGCCATTTAGTTGAACGTATGCTATGCCAGCCATTCCTTCGGATTCTAGCTTGGCAAATGTTTCATCGAGGTTGTTTCGGCTTAAGGTGATTGGCTCCGGGGGATCAGCAAGTCTCAGACCGTGAATTCCATCTTCTTCAAGTGCTATGTCGATATAAATGCTGTCATTATATCCTACTATAGATAGCTGGATACCTTCCGGTTGAGGAGTTACGTTGATGTCGTTCCATCGTGTGGGAACTTGCTGACGAATATTTTTCAAGTGATCAAAAACAGAAGAGCGATCGTTCATTTCTGGCAGAACCATTGATTCGTCAATAAATTGCTCTATTGCTGAATCGGATTCACTTTTTAGCATATGCTCGACGGATTGAATGGCTTTCCGAACATGCTCTGGCGGCCCCTCTTGTGCGGTAATAGTATTCGTTATGCCGATACAAAGAATAATAAATACAACCAATAACAAGTGATGTGATAGTTTCACGATATGTAAATTCTAAAATTTGGACTTTCTCGTGATGTTATGACGAGCTGACAAACAAAAAAGTTTTAAAATGATAGAAATAAAAAGCCCTCAGGATTTTGAATATCCTGAGGGCTTGGAAACTAGTTAAAAAAAGTGAGATTTATGCTTTCAGAGAAGCAGCTTCATGCACTTCTCGAACTTTCTTCTTGATCCCTTCCGAATCAAGGCCCACTTCGTGGTGAAGCTCTTCCTGTGTTCCGTGTTCTACAATACGGTCAGGAATACCCATAATGGTAGTCGGAGTATGATATGGTTTGTCTGCCATAAATTCTACGACTGCACTTCCAAAACCGCCTAACTTAGTACCATCTTCAATGGTAATAATATGATCATAGCTTTGGCAGACTTCTTTGATGAGCTCTGTATCCAGAGGTTTAGCAAATCGCATGTTAAAATGTCCCACACTGATGCCCTCTTTAGCTAAGTCATTGGCTGCTTTCATTACATAGTTGCCAAAGGGACCAAAGCTGAGTATTGCGATCTCATCACCGTCACGCAGTTTTTCGCCTTTCCCAATTTCCATTGCTTTAAAACCTTCAGGGATCTTCATGCCGGTTGCTCTACCCCTCGGATAACGTATAGCCCATGCGGCCTCATCATATTTTGAGGCGGTATACATCATATCTCGTAACTCTTCTTCATTCATTGGGGAGGAGACGATCATGTTCGGGACTCCGCGGAGGTATGAAATATCATAGGCTCCGTGATGGGTAGGTCCGTCGGCACCAACCAAGCCGGCACGGTCAATACAGAACACAACGGGCAACTTTTGGATAGCCACATCATGTATTACTTGATCATAAGCTCGTTGCAGGAAGGTAGAGTAGATAGCAGCAAAGGCTTTTTTACCTTCAGCAGCTAAACCAGCAGCAAAGGTGATAGAGTGTTGTTCGGCAATTCCTACATCAAATGCTCTGTCAGGATATTTATCCATTAAGGGCCACAAGCTGGAACCACTGGGCATAGCCGGTGTAATACCGACAATATCTTCGTTTTTATCAGCTAGTTCTACTACAGCTTCTCCAAAAACGTGCTGATATTTGGGGGGTTTTGGGGCTGTGTCGGGATCCAGAGTTTTGCCGGTAATTTTGTCAAAGGGGCTACTCTGTGCATGCCATTTCGTTTGTTCACGTTCGGCAGGAGCAAACCCTTTGCCTTTTACGGTAACCGCATGTAAAAGCTTTGGTCCGGGTATATCTTTAAGGTCTTCGAGGTGGCGGCGCATGGTATCTACATTATGTCCGTCGACAGGTCCATAATATTTAAAGCCTAAGGCTTGGAAAAGCCCTCCCGGTGTTATGGCAGCCGTTACTGCTTTTTCAAGCTTTGATGCCACTCTGCGCATCTTGTCACCGGCCGATTTAAAATGTCCGAGCATGTCATAGATTTCATCACGCAGTTTATTAAATGTTTTACTGGTGGTGATATCCGTTAAATATTCTTTGAGTGCTCCAACATTGGGATCTATAGACATACAGTTATCATTAAGGATAACTAAGATGTCAGAGTTCATAACCCCTGCGTTATTCATTGCTTCAAATGCCAGTCCCGCTGTCATCGCTCCATCACCGATAACCGAAACTACTTTTTTGTCGCTATCATCAAGGTCTCTGGCTACTGCCATACCAAGACCTGCTGAAATAGAGGTGCTGGAGTGCCCTACTCCGAAGGTATCATATTCGCTTTCGCTACGTTTGGGAAATCCTGAGAGGCCGCCATATTTTCTATTGGTATGAAAGTTGTCGCGGCGACCAGTGAGAATTTTGTGCCCATAAGCCTGGTGTCCAACATCCCATAATAAAAGATCTTTGGGCGTATCATAGACATAATGTAGTGCTACCGTCATTTCAACCACGCCAAGACTGGCACCAAAATGCCCTCCATGGATAGATACAATATCAACGATGAAATCCCGAAGTTCGTCACAAACTTCAACGAGCTGATTGGGGTCTAGTTTTTTAAGATCTTCTGGAGAGTCAATATTGGCAAGTAGCGGTCCTGGCGTTATTTCTTCAAATTCCATATTCTGTTATTCATTATTATTATCATCATCATTGGCATGTTGCTCAGCTACATTTTTGATACGCAACTCTGCCTCTTCAAGTGTTTCTGTACAGAGGTTAGACAATTTAATACCCTCTTCATACAGTTTGATAGATTTTTCCAGTGAGATAGATTCACTTTCAAGCTCTTTTACCACTGATTCCAGTCTAGATAAAGCCTCTTCGAAGCTTGGTCGTTCCTTCTTACTCATAAAAAGAATTTTTAGGCGTGTAGTTCGCAATATAGAAAACCATAAAAATAAAAAGGTTTAACCGTCGGAATCCAATTCTTTTTCCATTTCCTGTTCTTTTTTCTTTTTCTGTTTTTGTGTTTCTCGGTCAAATTGTTGGATAAATGAGTCCAGTTCACTGCCACTCAAAAAAGAAATTTTCTGTGTTTTCCGATATTGCTGGTAAAATACAGAAATTAATGCAACTGATGGAACAGCAATAAGTAATCCCAAGAGTCCAAACATAAAGCCGAATAATAGCAATGATACCATTACCAATAAGGGGTGGAGGCCTACATGCCGTCCCACTACTCGTGGTACAATAAAACCGGACTCTAAAATCTGTTCGATGCCAAAAACGATATATATGCCGGGCAGGTACTCGTACCAAGGTTGCCCAGTGGAAATACCAACCAGTGTACATAACGTAACGCTAAACCATAGGCCAAATGTCGGGATGAAATTTGTAAGCCCGGCTACAATTCCTAGCACCAGGGCGTATGGAATGCCTACAAGGTAAAAACCGATACTAAGATTTATCGCACTAATCAGTACTACTATAAACTGCCCGCGCAGATATGATCCTACAATACGGCTAATTTCTGTGGTGTAATCTGTTGAAACATTGGAGGGAGTTATCAGGGAGCGTACAAATACGCCGATTTTTTCATAATCCCGAATCATAAAAAAGCATAGAAAAGGCATAAGTATGATAAGAAATGCTACCGTAACAATACTTCCGAGTCCTGAAACATAGGATGATGAAAGGGAAGTAAGGCCCTCATAAAATTCTTGGGTAAATAGATTAAGTTGTGTAACAAGTTTGGTTTTTATCGATGCGGTATCAAAACCAAGGTTTTCAAAAACGATTAAAATGCCTGAGTCTTCAACAACAGTTTCGGTATTGTTGGAAATTTCATAAACGAATGAGCCAAGCTTTGAAACCTGTTCAATAAGTGGGGGGATCGCTAAAAAGAGAATGAGAGCCAGTACGCCAAGACTGGCTACGGTAAAGATACCTGCGATAGCTCCCCGCGGAATGCGCCGACGTTCGAGCATCTCAACAAGTGGATTTATGATAAATGCAATAATATAGGCTAATACAAACGGAATAAGGAGGTGCCCCGAGTCATAAATAAGCCAGAGGCCTGCCGAAAAGAAGGTGGCATATAAGAGTGCACGTGCTACCGGCTGCTTCCGAATGGGGTACAGAATAATACCGATTAACAGTCCGTACCCCAATGGGTTGATTAAGTGTTCAAGCAGGTACATTAAAAAGAGCAGGCCGGCTACACCACCGCCTAATAAAATTAGCTGCCCACGTTCGTTAAGCCACGAATGAGGATGTTTTGCCATAAAAATATCGGTTCTTTAATGAAAGACAATTTAATTGATGCATTGTAATTGTCCAACCTCTTCGTAATGGCTATTTAAGAGTACGTTTAGTTATCGTTTTTCCGTCAGAGCTAAATATAATACCCCCGTCAAGGCTGGTAAAATGGAGGTCGTTTATATACTTATGTAATCGCGATATAACTGTTTTGTGTGGGTGTCTGAATCTATTTTTTAAGGCGAGTGATACCACGCCGGTTTGGGCCGTAATATGCTGTAAAAGTAAAGGCGTGGAACTTGTTTTGCTTCCGTGATGGGCAACTTTAAGAACATCTGTATCAGCTAGCATGGGATAGTCTTTAACAAGCTGTGCCTCTTGTTTTTGTTCAGCATCTCCGAGAAAAAGGAATTCAGTATTCCCATAGATTAGTTCCATAAGCAATGAACGGTTATTGACATTAGAGTTAGCCGTTTGCGTATCGGGCCCATATATGAATATTCGCATTGAGGGATCTATCATTACGATATCTCCGGCAGAAAGAGGTACTATGGGTATATTCTGTTCAGATGCTTTTTGATGATACTTCTGGTATAGCCCAGAGTTATATGGCGTGCCCGAATTATAGATGGTGTCTATAGGAATCTGGTTGATCAGCTCAGGGATGCCTCCAATATGGTCGGCGTGAGGATGAGAAAGGAAAACCCCATTGAGTTTGGTAATGTTTTCTGCTTTAAGGTGAGGCAGTAGAATATATTTTGCACTATTATATGTAAGTTGCCAGCGCCCTGTATCTATAAGAAAGTGTTTGTCGTTAGGGGTGCTTACAAGTGTTGCATCCCCCTGGCCTACATCAAATATGGTTATTTGTAATTCCTCTGGAGACAGTTTTTGAATAACAGATTTACCCTGGCCTATACAGAGTAATAGTAGAAACAAGATGAGTATTTTCCAGCGTATTTTTGGGATGGTAAGCGTAGCAAGAAAAAATATGGAAATCGTCCAGATGCCAAAAAGCAGCAGGCTGTCTATATGGACTTGTATCCAGCTTCCCGGCCAATGAGCTGCCATAGTTACAAACTGTTCCAAGGCTCGCAGAAAATATTCAATGGGGAAGTTTAAAAAATTGGCAATACCAGGAGATGCCATCCCAATGGGTAGTATTAGCAAGGCAAGAGGTATAGCAATTCCTAAAAAAGGAATGACAAGAGCATTTGTGAAAGGTCCAACAATCGAAAACTCGCCAAAGTAATATGCAAGCAGTGGAAACAAACCCAGCTGGACAATAAATGAAATCATAACAATCATCAGAGGTTGCCCATACCACCGATACTGTATCCAAATGGGAAGTGGTTTTGTGAATACAGGTGCGAGCAGAAGTATGATATACACTGCACTGAAAGAAAGTTGAAATCCAATGGAGAATAGATCACTCGGGTTTATTATTAGGATAATAAGTGCTGCAACGGCAGTTAGATTTTTAGAATTTCGAACTTTGTAAAAGAGCTTACCATAAGCTAAAAAACCTCCTACCAAAGAAGCCCTTGTAACTGAGGCAGGGAAGCCGGTCAGGCCGGCATAAAAAAAGAGGAAGCCGATTAAGAATACCAGTCCCAGTTGTTTGCCGTAGCGAAAGGTCCAGAAAAAAGGAATAATAACCCAGAACGGTGCCAGGATAAAACCAACATGTAAGCCCGAAACTGCCATAATGTGAGAGAGTCCGGCACGTGAAAAAGCAACTTTGTTTTCGCGTTGCAATTCATTTTTGTATCCAATAAGCAGTGCTTTTGCCAGCGAAGTGGTTTGGTTGCTAAAGTTGGTATTTATTGCGTCTAATGCCTGTTGTCGTATATTGGTCCACCTAGGAAATACGCCGGTTTGTGGGCCAATATGGTCAATTTCGTTAATTCCGGCCTGTGAATAAATACCTATCGAAGCTAAATAATCTTTGTAATTAAATTGCGAGGGATTGCTGGGAGCTTCGAGAGGATAAATAGTAGCATTGAAGGCAATGTTGTTGCCTAGCTTTACATCCTCGGGTAATGGAAGATCATCCGGATTGAGTATTGCACGGAGTTTATAAGATTTATTCCATACTAAGTTATTGGGGAAGGAAGTGGTATCAATCTCTACATCAATCTGGAACTTACCGGTGCTTGTTTGTTTAAGTTGCTCTATGGTTCCATAAAATGTTAAATCTTGCCAGGTATAGCTATTTATGATTTTTGCATGGGTGGGCGAGTCCCTATAGTCAAAAAGAGAGTGCCAGAAGCCGCCAAAGGCCACAACCAATCCCAAATAACAGCAGATGGCAATGCGGAACGAAGAGGTACGCAAAGAGGATTGATGGTGCCACTCACTTACGATATAAATGGTGGCTATTATCCCAAAAGCTAGAGCCCAAATGAGCGTTGAGAGATGGGTATGGTAGTCTATTATGATACCGCAAGCCAGCAATAGTAGTAATCGTATTGCCGGGTATGAGGCAAAAGGGAAGTGATATGTTTGTCGGCTATCCACATAAGTATGACCAATTGTAGGGAAGTTCCTTACTTAATAATTGCTAAATGATGTTTCAGGATTGAAGTTATGCTTTGAAATGGCATTGGCGGTGCTTATAATTTTAATAGTTAGAAGAGTTGTATTTCTACAATGTTTAGTAAGCATAACATATAATTGAAAATAAACTATAAGGGATATGAAATTTGGTAAAGCGCTAGTATTTGTTCTTGTCTTGGCCATCATTACAGGAGCTCTATATATTGGGAATGAACAGGAAAAGAAAACAGAGACGAAAAAGAAAGATTGGGCACTTGTAATTCATGGAGGAGCTGGTACAATATCGAAGGATAAGCCTGATTCTGTAGTAAAAGCCTATAAAAATGATCTCAGTGAAGCTCTTGCTGTAGGAGAGGAGATTTTAAAGAATGGTGGTTCAGCTTTGGATGCTGTTGAAAATGTAATTAACTACCTGGAAAATAACCCCAAGTTTAATGCGGGGAAAGGGGCTGTATTTACCCACGATGGGGGACATGAGCTGGATGCTGCAATGATGGTTGGTAATACGCGCGAAGCCGGTACTATTACAGGGGTTAAAACAGTAAAAAATCCTATTTCATTGGCACGATTGGTAATGGAAAATTCTAAGCATGTTATGTTTGCTGGAGATGGGGCTGAGAAGTATGCTGATAAGTTTGAGCTTGAGCGTGTTAACCAAGACTACTTTTTCACCGAACACCGCCATAAAGCATGGAAGCGGGCTTTGAAACGTGAAAAGCAGGAAGATGCACAGTCTAGCGTAATAGATCTTAGCCCTGAGGAGCTTAAACAGAAATACGGGACGGTCGGTGCGGTGGCAGTTGATAAAGAAGGACAGATTGTCGCCGGTACTTCAACCGGTGGTATGACAAACAAAAAGTTTGGCCGTGTTGGTGATGTCCCTATCATCGGAAGCGGTACCTATGCCAGTGATGTAGTAGCAGTTTCTATGACAGGGTGGGGTGAGAAAATAATGCGGGCTGTTTCAGGCCATACGGTGAGTGCTTATATGAAGCATAAGCCTGCTTCAATTGAAGAGGCCGGTAATTATTTGCTCGAAGATGTGTTGGATAAAGGAGATGCAGGAATGATTGGCGTTGATAAAAAAGGTAATATATTTATGGGTATGAATACGCAGGGAATGTTCCGTGGTGCTTCTGATTCTGAAGGAAATAGAGAAGTGGCTATCTGGAAATAACAGTAGTGGTAATTTTGTAATAGGAGGGCATAATGCGATGGCATTTATGTCCTTTTTCTTTTACATAGGGTTTTGGAAACCAGGAATATTAATCAAAATGATTGGTTTTATATTGATCTCTTAAAGCCGTTCCAATACGCCTGTAATAACTTGGGTCATTTGGGGCTCTGCAATACCTGCTGCTTCTAACACTTCTTCAATATTCACTGGTTCCAATGCATCAGGGAAGCATTCATCGGTTATTACTGAGATACCGAGTATATCCATACTCATATGGACAGCAGCAATAACTTCAGGCACGGTGCTCATACCTACCACATCAGCACCAATATTTCGTAAAAAGCGATATTCAGCTTTGGTTTCTAATGTAGGACCACTAAGGGCCAGGTAAACACCTTCGTGCATTTTTATACCTTTATCTAATGCCACTTGTTCAGCGACATCGCGAAGTTGTTCGGTATATGGATCACTCATATCCGGGAAACGGGGACCGAGCTCTTCGTCATTGGGGCCAATAAGCGGATTATCGCCCAGCATATTGATATGATCATTTATCAGCATAATTTCACCACGGCGAAAGTTCGTATTCATGCCACCGCTTGCATTACTGACTATGAGTGTATCAGCACTGAGTTCCTTTATCACCCGTATTGGGAAAGCAATTTCCTGCATAGAGTAGCCTTCGTAATAATGAAATCGTCCCTGCATGGCAACAACATCTTTTCCGCTCAGTGTACCAAAAAGCAGACGCCCGGCATGACTTTCAACTGTTGAGACGGGGAAATGGGGAATGTCGGAATAGGAGATGCTGTCTCGTATATCAATTTCATCTGCAAGGTCGCCAAGTCCTGTTCCAAGAATTATTAAGTAGTCAGGTTGCGCGTCTGTTTCTTGCTTAAGATATGTTATTGCTTCAGCACGTTTTTTTCGAAACTCTTCTACAGATTCCAGGTGCATGAATGGTGCTTTTTATTTAAGGTTGGCTATAAAAATGATTCAAAAATATAAAAAAGATGTAGCGAAAAGAATATCAAAATTAGTTGTTAATATAGATGACACACTGTGCTTGTCCTTTTTTAACTATATAATAGTGCAATGATTCCGTTAATCCAGCTCATCAATAATGTCATCCATATTTTCGGCACCAGGGGGTAGGGGGTGAGCCTCTTCTTCAAATTCGGAGTTGTCTTCTTCGACTATACTCTTTGTCCGGCGTTCGGCTTTTTCGTTCAGTTTATCAGAAAACTTATCTTCGTCAGCAGGGAGATCAAAGAGGGCCGCTTCATCTTTTGAAAACTGTTCCAATGATTCTTGGGCCATTTCCAGGTATGAGCGGATGCCTCCGATAATTTCTTTTCGTCGGTCAAGTAATCGGATAATACTTTGGCGAACCTGTTGGCGCTGCTGTGTTGCTTCTCGTATAATGGATTCGGCTTCCATTTCTGCCTTTTCAATCTTGTTGCGGGCATCTTTTCGGGCGCCGGTTAGTTTTTGTTCGGCCGACTCCTTGGCCGTTTGCAGCGTTTCGTGTAATGCTTCTTCCACTCGTTCATAGTGTTTGAGCTTTTCTTCAAGCTCATCAATGCGTTTTTCCAACTCTCGGTTTTTGGTAACCATATGTTCCCATTCGTTGGACATAAGGTTTAAAAAAGCCTGAACTTCGGCTTTGTCATATCCTCGTAAAGATTTTTCAAACTCCTGCTGTTTGATTTCAAGTGCGGTAAGTTTCATAGCTTGTGCCCTAAGTAATCAGATAAATTTGTGTAATCTAATGTACTACTCTCGCAGCATATTCTGTAAGTTGTTATCGTCCTTTGACCCAGATTGTTCCTTGGTTATTTCTCGATCTTCGATTTCGATATTTTCTTTGGGAGCTTCGATCTGTTTGTTGCCCTCAGAAGATGAATACTGTTCTGAGGATTCATCAGTTGCTATTGTTTCTAAGTTTTTCAAGCGGTTTTCAGTTTTTTTCTTGTGTTCCATGAATGCTTTCGCCAGCCTGTTAAACTGTTCTTCTTCTATAGAACTGTTATTTCTGTTAATCCAGGCTTTAATTAATCCAAATGTTTTTGATGCCAGGTAGCCAACAAGGGCAAAGGCCCCCAGGGAACCTACCAAGGCAACTACCATTTCTTCAAAGCTCATAATTGGACTCCGTCTTTTGTATTAAGATCGTTAGTTAATCCTTCTTCCTTAACTTGTGGTGCTTCTAGTTCTATAAAAGATTCGTTGTCATCTTGCTGTCCAGCAATTGCTTCTTCAATATTTTGGACACGTTGCTCCATCTCTTTTGTATGTTGAATAAAAGCTCTTGCAAGTTTATCAAAATCTTCAACGTCAATGGTCGTCTTTTTATTTTTGTTTACGGATGATCGCACCATGTCAAACAGCTTCCACATAATCAGACCACCGAGGAAAGTACCAAATCCTATAAAAATGAGTCCTATTAAGGTTTCCATACCATTCTTGTAGTGAAGTTAATATCCTTTTTCTTTGTGGCTGATGTTGTTAGTAAAGAGTTATGACCTTGTTTTTTTGCGTTCCTGTAAGTCATTAGTTAATGTGCTGTTCCCTTTGCCAGGAGCCTCTATTTGAGAGTAATGTTCCTTGTCGTTGTTGTCTTCATAAGCAATGATTGCTTCCAGGTTTTGCACTCGTTCCTGCATATCTTTTTTGTGTTGTACAAAGGCTTTCGCCAGTCGGTCAAATTGATGCTCTAACTTCTCATTATTATTGTTTCCCCGATTTAGCCATGATTTAATAATGCCCGTTGTACATCCTATTGCTACAAGGATTATTACAAAAACTTCGCCTTCCATTATTTGGTCCTCCGTTTATCAGCCATATTTGAGACTTCTTGTTGGTTCTGCTCTTTGATGGATGGTTCCTCTTCAATTTCAATCTCTTCCATTCCACGCCCTGATCCGGTTGAAAACTCTTCCGGTTCGCCGGCAGCAATAGCTTCCAAGTTTTCAATGCGCCCTTTGAGAGCGTTGACAAGCTTGCGCAGGTCCTCAACTTCCTCTTCATTTTGGCGACTGCGATTCATCATCGATATTTTATTTTTTTGATACTCAATAATAAAGCCGCCAATAATTGCTACCAGTGGTATAAGAACCCAGATCCAAGCTGCCATAATAAACAGATTTTAAGTTATCTTTATGTAATGTACTAAATCTTAAAGAGATTGAAAGTACTTATAACGATAATTTGGCTCAGTAGTTACGTTCTCCAAAAATAGCACGTCCTACACGCACCATTGTTGATCCTTCTTCAATAGCGATTTCCATATCGTTGGTCATGCCCATCGACAATTCATCCAGCTGTACGTTGTCAGCTTCAAACTTGCGGTGATTATCTCTAATAGTTCGCAGCTTTTTAAATTGGGGGCGAACTTTTTCCACTTCATCGGGATCTACAAAAGTAGCCATTCCCATTAGTCCACGAATCCGCACATGATCCAATTCACGGGCATATGTAAGTATCTCTTCCAGATCTTCTTCTTTGCATCCACTTTTTTGATCTTCACCGCTGATATTTATCTGTACTAGCGTATTGATGGTACGGTCAATGCGAGAAGCCCGTTTCTCAATTTCCCTTAAATACTTGGGTTTTTCAATGGAATGGATCCAGTTAACCCGCTCAACCATATACTTTATTTTATTAGTCTGTAGGTTACCTACCATATGCCATTGAATCTTGTCTTCTTCGTAGGCTTCCATTTTGTCCTGAAGTTCCTTCGCACGGTTTTCTCCAAAGTGGATCTGTCCACACCCAAATGCTTCTTTGATGTTTTCCAGCGGTTTCATTTTGCTGACTGCAACAAGGGTGATTTCATCAGGAGAACGCCCAGCTTGGTTACAGGCTTTGGTAATACGGTCATTTAAATCAGATAAATTTTGGCAAATATTCTCGGACATGCAGTTATAATACTTTTGGGTTTAAAAGGGTCATTCGACATCCGCTATTTTGAGGTTTGGATGTAAGGTTATTGGATAAAAAAGTGCTTTGCATATTGTTAAAAATAAGCTTTTAAGAAAGGTATTAAAATGGTATTTTGTAAGTCTGAAACAAAAGACTCGAACATACATTGATCACTCTCACACTGAGTATTTTTTATTTCGACTCTGATATAATTGCTTATCGCCGAAGGTGCGATTTAACCGAAACTCCAAAGCACGGAGGGCGATAACCAGAATGAATATTCAGGTCCGGCATATATCCACTTTTTTGCACCAGTGGGCTCCGCCCAGCACCAAGCTCGATTATGATAACGTTGGGTTACTTGTCGGAGATCCCAATCAAGAAATATCACGAGCACTTACTTGCCTCGATGTTACGCTAGATATTGTTGATGAGGCCATGCAAAAAAACTGTGACCTCATCGTTGCTCACCATCCCCTTATTTTTAATAGTATTGATCGCATAAATCCAACGAATGAGCAGGGAAAGATCATTTTTAAGCTGATAAAAAATGATATAGCGCTTATTGTAGCGCATACTAATCTCGATGCTGCCCTTGATGGTGTTTCTTTTGTATTAGGAAAGCAGTTGGGGCTTGAGAACATGAAGTTTTTGGATAACAGCTATAATATCAGCAGGAAAATTGTGCTTACTACCAACCACAACGATAGTGAATCGGTGTTGAAGTTGTTGAATTATTACTCGGCTGAAGAAGCACACTATCATAAGGTAGAGGGAAAAAAGGAGGGCCAGTTTACATACGAAGCTATTATGGATGAACATAATGTTTCGGACCTCAAAAAAGAACTCGACAAAAATGGACTGTTACACACTGGTAGTTTTCAGGTAATGGATGTGGCAAGTGCCTCTAATAATGTAGGAATGGGAGTAGTAGGCTTTTATCGTGAAAAGGGTTTAACTCAACAACAGTTCCTCGATACCGTTTCAGAGGCCTTAGATGTAGATGCTATTCGTTTTTCAGGATCTGTTGAGCGTATTAAGAAGGTTGCTGTATGTGGAGGGGCCGGCGTTTCTTTGGTCCGAAAAGCAATAGCACAAGGGGCACAGGCATTTGTTACCGCAGATATTAAATACCACGATTATTTTACCGACACCGATGATTTTTTATTGGTCGATGTAGGCCATTATGAAAGCGAAGTGCCAATGGTAGCGGCGCTTCAGCAAGAACTGTCTGAGGCATTTGAGCAGCTAGACGTTCTTGAAACAGAAGTAGTTACCAACCCAATGCAGGTTTTCATACCTGGTAATAAATAAAATCCGCAGGAATAAACGACGATACTGTAATTTATGGAAGAAGTACTTCAACAATTAGCAAATCTTCAATATATCGACAGCAGAATAGACGAGCTAAAACAGCTGCGAGGAGATCTGCCGGAAGAAATCCTTGATATTGAGACAGACATCAATCGATTCGAAGCCAAAATTGAGCGGCTTGAAAATGAACAAAAGGAGCTAAAGGTTGAGCAAGATAACCTTGAGCTTGAAATTAAAGACGCTCAGAATAAGATGGACAAATATGAGGAGCAGCAAATGTCGGTGCGAAATAATCGTGAATACGATGCGCTGACAAAAGAGATTGAGTCTCAAAAGCAGGTTATTGAGAATGCAAATTCTCGCAAGGAAGAGATCGAACAGCGTTTAGAGCAGATTGGACCTGAAATTGAAAAATATCAGGAACAGCTCGATCAAACCAAGGAGCTGTATGAACAAAAGCAGGCTAACCTTGAAGAGGTGAAAAAGGACACCCAGAAAGAAGAGGATATGCTAGAAGACAAGCGGGCAGAGGTCGAAGAAAATATCGACGACCGCTATCTGAGAAGCTATAATCGACTTCGTGATGGTTTGTCCAATGGCTTAGCTGTAGTGCCAATGGAGAAAGGAGCTGCCCTGGGAATGGCTTTACCGCCTCAAACACAGGTGGAGGTTCGTCATAAGAATAAGATTATTATTGACGAGAATAGTGGCCGTATTGTAGTTCATCCCTCTTTCTTTGAAAATGCTCAAGAGCAACTGTCGCTGTAGAGAACTAGCCAAATAAGGCTTTATTAAAAAGATGTACGCATCTAGATTGATGTGGTACATCTTTTTTGTTTTGAGGATATAATATTGCCACTTATAAAAGTGTTATATTTAAGTAGGATGGTTGGGTAATCGCTCATCTGCGCCTTACTTTAGGCGTAAGTGAGAGGAAAGTCCGAACACCAACGAGTACTGTGCTTCCTAACGGGAAGATCCGGCTAACCGGTTAGCTAGTGCCACAGAAAACAGACTACCCTGCCTTGTGCTGGGAAAAGGTGAAAAGGTGAGGTAAGGGCTCACCGCTCCGGTGGTAACATTCGGAGGCTTGGTAAACCTCACAGGGTGCAAGCTCACGCAGACCGTTGTGCAACTCGTCACAATGCGGTCGGGTGGAGTGCTTGAGCCCCGAAGCAATTCGGGGACCAGATAAATGATTACCATCTGCCTGCGGGCAGTTACAGAATTCGGCTTACAGACTATCCTTTCATTAATATCAGAAGGCTACCCGAGCAGGGTGGCCTTTTGTATTTTGGCCAGTAACTGCTTATTGCCGTTTATGATTCCAGGTATTTTGCCGGATCTTGCTGATAGAATCTTTTAAGCTGTTGGTACAGTTCCGGGTGTTTTTGTTGTAAAGCTTGGGGACGTTCAAAGAAGTTTTCAGTAACGACAGCAAAAAATTCGGCCAGATTAGTAGCTCCATACTCATCAATCAGGGTGTGTTGATTCTTTTTGATAGCTTTGAGTAGTTTATTGTACTCTTTTCCTACAACCCATCCCCAAGACAAGAAGGTAGAGTCATTACTGTTGGCTTCTATCTCAGACGTTGCGCCATAGTCGTAATCAAGTTGATGGGCAAATTCATGGAATACCAGGTTTTGGCCATCATTAATGTCGGAGGCGCCTTTTTTGACCTCATCCCAGGCCAGTACTACATGACCGCGTGACCAAGCCTCGCCGTGCCGTCGTTGGTATCCTTCTTCTACAAAAAAGCTGTTACGATTGCTTTTGACTCTTGCAACATAGGTTTCGGGGTAGATAAGCACGGATCTAAGTCCTTCATAAAAAGAGGATAAGTCTTCAATTCCTAAAAGGAGAATGCAAGCTTGGGCCGCTACGGTAATACGTATCTCATCTGTAATTTTGAGGCCGGCACAACCCTCAAAGCTTTTTTCCTTGATGAAGATATTGATGAGTCCCTTTAGCTTTTGTTTAAGCTCTGGCGGAAGATGTTTTACATAAGGCACTTGCTGGCGAAGAATAGGGCGCCATTGCTCAGGAAAGTTTTTTTGCATCAAGCGTTTTCGCTGCCACTTCTTAAAGCTAAACATGAAAAAAGGTATTACATATTTACTTTGTACGTGCCCTTGTATTTACGATCCAGTTCACGCTTCATGTCACGTTCTTTAATATCTTCACGTTTGTCATGTTGTTTTTTACCCTTGCCAATACCGATAAGCAGTTTGGCGTATCCCTTTTTAAAATACAGCTTAAGGGGCACCAAGGTATACCCTTTTTTAGAGACCGCTTTATCCATATCCCGAATTTCTCGTTTATGGAGCAAAAGTTTACGGTCACGTCGCTCATCATGGTTTTCAAAAGAAGCATGTTTATATGGTTTAATATACATGTCATGTAGCCATACTTCCCCATCTTTTAGGTAAGCAAAAGCCTCGCTGAGGCTTGCGTTTCCTTCCCGGAGAGATTTCACTTCTGTTCCCTTTAGCGCTATGCCCGCCTCGTAGGTCTCCTCAATACGAAATTCGTGACGTGCTTTCCTGTTTTTGATTGTTGGTGGTGAGTTGGACATTTGTTGAAGCGGTTAAAAGTATTGGTAGTTCGGAAGCCTTAAATATCAGTGCTGTTATATTTATCTAACGTCAGGCTATCATCAGTAATCAAAGCCCAGCTTACGCAGATCACTGACGATCTCTTCGCCAGGGGATTTGTCAGGCATAGTGCTGTAAATTCCCATAATTTGTTTAATCTCTTTTCGGGCCTTTTGGTTTTTAGGATTTAAGTTAAGCACTTTAATGTACTGTTCCAGTGCTGACGTCATGCGATCACGCATTGAGCTATCCTTTGGCCCCCTGTACTCAAGATATAAACCATAATTCAGGTACGTTTTTTCTTTAAGTCGATCCAGGTTATCAGTTTTGGTTGGATCTGAATCATTGAGCACTTGTATTGCCTGTGAATAATTATCTTCGGAAATAAGTTGATCAATATGTTCATTCAAGTTTTCGGGGGAATCACTAGAGCATGAAATAAACAGGATTAATAATAATAGTAGGGAAAAATAACGCATGTGGTGGTACTGGTTAAAAGTTATGCTGGTTAGATTCTGTCAGTTAAAGATAAACAAAAGATTGCTAGATTAAATACAGGGGATTGGGGCTTATGCAGAGAATGAAAATAGCCATACTTAGCCACCCCAGAAATTTTCGAGTCGAATCGAGTTCGCGTTCACGCAGGGCCGGAGGATGTTCAACGCCCACTAGATAGGCAATAAAGAATGACCAGACTACCCAAATTAAAGATCCTGAAGTAGAGATATTACCTACATAAAGATAGAGGTAACCGGCTGAGAGGGCCATACTGCTGCCTAATACTGGTAAAATCCATTCAAGCTCATTGTGGAAAGCTTTTCGTAACAGGGTATAAAGAATGCCGGCCCAAATAATCCAGCTTAAAACACCATAGCTGTTATCGAAGTCTGCCAGCGATAAATGAATGAAAGGGATAGCCTCAACACCGGCCAGGGTGATAAGAATACCGAAAAAGATACGAGCTACTTTTTTATGATTTTCATACCCTATTAGGGAGTAGAGAATATGCCCCCCGTCGAGCTGCCCTATGGGGGTAAGGTTTAAAGCCGTAAAAAAGAGTCCCAGCCATCCAGCAAATAAAAAAGGATAGTGGTACATTTCCCACATGGGAGGTACATTTTCAAAGAAGGAGGCTAAAAATCCATAAAGCAGGGTATTGCCTACCATTAGTAGTTGTCCATCTGTTTCTTGCGGTGGGTTTTCGGGGTATACACCTTGTTGGGCTACATATTGTTTTACTTCTTCGTGGCCCTGAAAATTTTGTATATAGCTGGCGTCCGGCAGTGTAGAAAAGCCGTAGAGCAAAATGAGTAGTGACACTAAAAAGCCGGCCAACGGCCCTGCAGCTCCTACGTCAAACATCTTATAGGTATCATTAATCTTTTGTTTAATACGGATGACTGCTCCTACCGTGCCAATACCTAAGGGGATTGGTATAAAATAAGGTAGGGTGACTTTAATATTGTGATAGAGAGCTGCAAAATAGTGCCCAAACTCATGGACCCCCAAGAAACCCAGTAGAAGTCCGGCAAACAGGGCGCCTCGATAGAAATCAGAAAGATTGGGAAGCCCCAAGGGGAAAAGACTCGGTTCAAATCCCACAAATCCTGCCCCAGCCAAAGAAACAGTAATAACAGTCAGCAGAAAGAGCCCCAGATGTTTGGCAATTGTTATAGGATCCAGATCCCTTTTGGCCTGCCTGCTGATGGAATGCTGAGTGTTAAGGTGATCAATTGTGAAGTTTTGTGTCTCGTTTGTAGTCTTGTTGTCCAAAGGTAAAGATGATTTATGTTGCTCTTGCAATAGGCATTGTCATACACCGGGCACCGCCGCGTCCCCGGCAGAGTTCATGACCTAAAAAGCTGATTGCAATTTTATGTTCTGAAGGATCGAATGAGGTATTTTCAAACTCTTCAATAAATTCATATTGATTCATTAGTTCATAGCCGTGCTTTTGTAACTCGCGAAATGTATTGGTGTTTCGTTCGTAACCTACAATAGTGCCCGGGGCTAGTGCAAAAACGTTAGCGCCGTCGGTCCATTGTTCACGAAACTGATTTGTTCTTTGTTCCCCTCCGCATTTTATAAACGTAAAGTCATGTCCTATAAGTTCTTCTAATGCAATCTTTAATGAAGGCATTGATTGGGCGATAACAGATCCATTTTGGGAGTGTAACGCTACAATGTTGTTCTTCCGTTCATTAATCGCAGGGGGAAAAGCCACACATTCATTTTCACTGGCAAATGTAAAGATGGTATCAAGATGCATCGAAGAGCGTTTTTTGGGGATGTCAACAGCCAGCACGTGTTCTACCCCATGATTTAAAAGTCGCTCTGTTGCTGTCATTAATCCACTGAATGAAGTACGCTCACTCATCCCGATAAGCACAACCTTATCAGATGCGACCAGTACATCACCGCCCTCAATAGACTCTTGATCCGAAATTTTGATGATTTGGTCTTGGAATTGCTCAAATAGTGGGTGAAAACGCACCATCGTTTCGGTCAGAATAGATTCTCTGAAGCGTGCTTGTTTTGCCGGCCGCGATAAAAGGATGCTGTCATTAACAACTACGGCAAGGTCGCGTGTAAATAGCATATTTGGGGTGGGATGCATTGTAAATCCTGGAATTGATGAGGTGGTACCCTCAACAAAAAATTGTAACAGCTCTTCGGGGTCAAGCTGTAGCAGATCTTCTTCAATGGTATGAAGATTTTCCTGTTTTAATTCTTTAATCATGCTTTCAATGCAAAAGCGGCGGGCATTCTCTTTTTGGAAACATTCCAGGAAAAGGTCAGTAATTTCATAAATTTTTCCATCATCTGGCATTGCTGCTTTAAAGACTTTTAGCATATCGAGGTGCTCTTTTCGGGCATCTTCTTCAAATATAATATCATCGAACAGCAATTCGTCTTTAAGTTCGGGATTTACCAGAGATACTTCAGTTCCCGGGGTATGAACAACTACACTTTGTAACCGATTTGTTTCGGAGGTAATAGAAAGAGGCATAAAACTTAATAGATTTTAAAATGAGCCGATAACAATAATAATGGAGGTCAGCATTGGGTGTTAGCTGGAATAAAATATCAGCGAATGCAGTCCTCTAATATACGCTTTGAATAAGCAATTTTTAAATCCTCATTTAGTGGAATAATCTGTAAAAAATTGTCTATATTTTTTCCGCACGTTTTTTGTTTCAAAGCTGTTAAGAAGTGCAAGCATAGAACTGATGAACTTTATGAACTGGTGTTAAAATGTCTTCAAAATCAGAAATAGAATCTCTGGTTTATCTGTTAGATGATCCGGATCCTTATATCCATACAGAGGTAAAAAATCGACTTTATGAGCTCGGTGAGCAAGCAGTACCGCTTTTAGACCAACACAAAAGTGAGGTGGAAAATGAAGAAGATCGTGAGCTTATACGGGAAATTATTCAGTGGATTACCTATAGCAGTGTTGAAGAAGACTTTTTAGATGTATTAGAAGGGGGTGTTAATAATCTGAAACAGCTTGAAGATGCGGTTTTTATTTTATCCCGATTCGAAAATCCTACATTGCGAGAGAGTGAGTATAAACATAAGCTGGATCGTTTTTCGCAGATGATCGGTGATGAGGTTCGGTACTCGCTTGATGACAGTCAAAAGATGCATGCCGTACTCGATTTTGTTTTTACTGATCTTGGATTTACGGGGAGTACTACTGATTATTATAACCCGGAAAACTCATTTCTTCATCGCGTAATTGATCGTCGCGAAGGGCTACCTATCTCACTGGCATTGATTGTGTTATTTTTGGGGCGACGTCTAAACCTCCCGTTTCATGGGGTGAATATGCCTATCCATTTTATGCTGAAATATAAAGGTGAGGTTGAGGAGGTCATGATCGATCCTTTTGATCATGGGAAGTTGGTGAACTATAATCAATGCTACTACTTTTTGAAGCAGAATGGAGTTGAGCCGCAAAGCACACACTTTGAAACCGCTGATGAAACGGAAATTCTGGCTCGATGCATTCGTAATTTAATAAACAGTTATGAAAAGCTGGACAAGTTGGATATAGTTGAAAGCCTTAAAAAATTACTTAATACCGTTGAAACATTGGTCCGTCAATAGCACTGATATTCAGATATTTTGAAGTTAAGAACTTTATAACCATTTTATAGCGCGTCTTAAATGACGTCTCTCTTGATGAATAAGGAGGCTCTGCTTTGATCGGCAGGGCCTTTCTTTTTTTATAGTAATGCCTTTAAAGAGGATATGTATGGGCGACAATATTTACAAGAGATGATAGATATATAGCAAAAGGTGGTACGTTTATAGTGTAAACCCAAAGGCATCTTTTTCTTCATTCGTATACTCAAAGGGATTAATCTGTTCGGCCAGGTCATAAAAAGAGTTGGCTTCATCTTTGTTGCCGCTAAACTTGTGAATATCACCAGCCAGTTTATAAAGCATCGGATTAGCAGGCGTATGTTCCATAAGCTCTTTAAGGAGCGGGATGGCCTGATCGAGATCCTTATTTTCTACTTTTATGGCCAGGCGGTAAAGGTCAGCTCGTAACGATTCATTTTGCGGTTTTAGTTGGTCCAAATAGTGCATGCAACGAGAGTAGATGTTGCGGTTGTAATAAAAACGGACCAGCTGGTAAATTAATGATGCCGGTAATTCAATGTCATCAAGCCGATCTTCTAGTCGCCTCATAATTTCACGTTCATCCATTACCATAAAAAGATGGACTAGCTTGCAGAGCGTTTCTGCGTCGTGGCTAGCTTTGAGGATCTCTGTCTTCAATTCATCAGTGAAAAGTTCTTTGAACTGTTTTTTAATTTCTTTTTCAGGGAAAAGCGGGTTGACGAGATTGTCGAGTGCCAATAACTGATCAAAAGTACTGAGTGATTTCAATTCTTCTTTTGAAAAGACTTCTACGTCCCATTTTTCATTAAAATAAGAGACATTTCGCCAATACTGTTCGCTTTCGGTGTCTAAGTCAAGTGAAAACGTAGTAGTACCAAAGTGGTGTTGCACATTAACGTGGGGTGCAATGCCTATTTTGTTTCCATTTTTGCGGGCTTGAAAGCAGAGGTCGATGTCTTCAAAAAAGGCCAGTTGGAACTGCTCATCCATTTCTAGTTTTGCGTCCATTCGGACCATCATACAGAAGCTATCGAGGTATTCGGCGCGAATTAGCTTTGGGTCTGAGTCTTCAACATTCCGTTCAGCCTGGTCGGGATTCAGTGTTTTGTTAGTGCTAGGACCAAGTATTGCAAACTCAGGATGAGCATCCATAAGCTTTTTTAGCTGGGAAAGGGCATCACTAGTAAATTCAACATCGTTATGAATGATACAGGCATATTTGCCAGTTGCTTTTTCGAAGCCCTGATTTACAGATGCGGCAAATCCTGCATTTTTATTATTGGTGATAACTTTACAGTTCAGAAACTCTTTTTCCTTTAGTTCATCAAGATAATCATGGGTATCATCAAGGCTGGCATTATCAACAACTATAAGTTCGAGTCCTGAAGTGTTGCACTGTTCAGAGACCGATAATAGGCAATGTTCCAGGGCCGGTTTGCCATGGGTGGTAGTGGGGATTATTAAGCTTAGCTCAATATCTTTATCTTTTTCGACATTTTCTTTTTTTGTAGATCCCTCTTTGGCTGAAGGTTGTGGTTCTTCAACTTGATGAGATTTATTAACTTCATGTTTAAGTTCAGAAGCTTCGACAAAACGTCGTTTTTTTTCGAGGATCTCGATTTTAAGCTGTTGGGCTTCTTTCTTGCTGGGTTCATTTTCAAGAACCCTTTCAATGAGTTCTAAGGCTGAATTAAAGCGTCCATCCTTTTTCATTTGGAGCGCTTCAGCCAATAGTTCATTATCAAATTTTTTGGTAGGAGGCATGCCTGGGTCGCCACCCAGGGTGCCTAGCTTATTCAAAAGCTTATTTCGCTCTTCACCTGAAATATCGGCTTGTCGCATTATTGTTATCAGCAGTTCCTGCTTGCTGTATGTTTCATTATTTGGCCGATCAATGAAACTGCTGGGTGTATGCCAGTCAACGGCTGATGTTAATGTGGAAATATCCCCAAGTCGGGCAGCTAGCTCTAAACTGTGGTAATGCTGCAGGTAGGGATTAAAAAAGTGGTTAGCCGGAGGGATTGACGCCAGATTCCAGATAAAATCGCCATCAAGGGGCCAGTTATTTTCCAGAACAAGATTAGCCCACTGCTGGTGGGTTGATGGTAAATTATAACCCTGGGTAAGGGCAGTACTGTCAGAGTTAAGGAGTTGACGTAGACGTTGGTTAAGCTGTTCCTCGTCAATACTATCAATAGTTTCGGGCGCCCAGAAAAGCGGAGCATTACATTGTAATATCGCTTCGTTTAATGAGTTGCCGCGACCTGTCGGTTTTGGGTGAGGATAGTAAAATGTTTGTTCATGTTGATGAAAGTCTAACAACGATTCAATTGCATTCTTACTTCCATCAGTAGAACCATCATCAATCAAAAAAAGCTCAAAGGGGATCGTATTGAGCTCATATAGCGATGTTAGGGTTGCTTCAACAACATCCCGTTGGTTATGAACAACAATAGCTACCGAAAGAAGCGGTTTGTTAGGCATAGGTTTACGTCCACGAATAATTAATTAGTTCACCGAAATATACGAGGTGTAGTTTAAAAGGCGAAAATAATTAGATTCGTTTATATGCTTATATTAAATTTATAAAATCCATACTGGAATTGTTCTATTTTCAAATTTGCAGAGAGTTATTTATTTACTAGTTGCTTTGTAAGCAACATTTTCAAAGTAAGCTATTGTTATTGAAGATTTATATGAGTATTAGATCCAATTAACAATATTGCATTGTGTTTTTTAATTGTTGACTTTCTTTTTTAAATGCATTTATTCATTCTGCTCAAAAAAAGAAAGTAGTATTAATGGAATATTATATGAGTATGTCTGATCTAACAATAAATGCGATAACGAAAATATAAGCTAATAAAGAAATTTATGAGTTCTATTAACAAGTTGGGTTGGGTGGCGGTACTGACGATCATCTTTTTAAGCGCATGTAGTTCAATGGGTAACCTGGGAAGTTCAGGAGTTGTTTATAACAAAAGCTATAACAAGATGGGCAATGTTGTTGAACAAGCTATTAAGAGTTATTCTTTAAGTATTGATTCGGTGAATAATGTCAGTGATAAAAAGGTTATTATAGTATTTAGTAAAGCGGCAACATTAAGAGATCGGAATGTACCAAAGGATAAAGCAAGTGTTACTATAGAAAGTCTGCAAGAGAACAAGACAAAGGTAATAATAGATAATCCTGATTATCACTTTACTATTCCGAATCACGAAAAAGTAAACTATAAAAGCCTTTTGAAAAAAAGAATTGATACGATTTTAGGAATGTAGCCTTACCCTGTTATTGATGGTTAATGAAAAATTATAGGGTTATAATTGGTGTTCATGTATGAAGTAGTAAGTGAGCTGAATGGCCAATTTGTTATACTAATCTAATTTGTGAGTTATTTATAGAAATGAAGTGGCAGGCTGTATTTTTTCATGAATATAAATAGTGTCACAGAAATTATAGATGAAGTGCAGTTGCTATTACAAACCTGTATTACAGGGTTCTCTACATTTTTAAGTATTAAGTAGAAGTCGTGATTGGTAGTGATATATATTTTTTTAAATTGGCATAATAATCTATTTGTACAATAATAGAAGAACCGATCAGTTTAACGAAAATGAGTATCTATTAATGTCTAAAGAGTCAACCGATCGCATTTCCAGTTCGGGGATGGATAGAGAAATTGAAAAGAAAAAATGGTCTCCTAAACGTATTGCTGTCATTGTGAGTGGTATAACTATGTTAGCACTGTTTGTATATAGTTTTGCTTTCATGGATAGCCGTTCCACACTCAATGTTGATCGAGAAAAAATAACCGTACGTTCGGTACATAAAGGTTCATTTCAGGATTTTATTCGTGTGACAGGTACCGTACAGCCGATACAAACTATTTACCTGGATGCTATTGAAGGGGGAGTAATAAAAAATATATATCAGGAGTCAGGAGCATTGGTGGAAAAGGGAGATACTATTATTACGCTTTCTAACTCAGATCTTAGGTTGCGCGTACTTCAACAGAGTTCAGCTATCTATGATCAAATTAATCAGACTAGAAATTCAAGGCTTAATATTGAACAGAATACTCTGAGTCTTAAAGAACGATTGGCAAATGCAGAGAACAGGCTGGAGATAGCAAAATCAAAGTATGAACGTCAGAAGAGTTTAATAGCTAAAGAATTATTGGCCGAACAAGATTTTTTGGAAACGAAGGAGAATTACGAATATCAGAAAAAACGGTATAAACTTATTTATGAATCATTCAGACAAGATTCTTTGCAGTCGACTCAACAGCTTCAACAAATAGATCAATCGTTGGATAGAATGTGGCGCAGTTTAACAGCTGTGCAAAAAATTTTGGATCGGTTGATAGTAACAGCTCCTATATCAGGTCAGCTTTCGACTATAGAGTTAAATCCCGGCCAATCGATAACGACTGGGGAGCGTATTGGGCAGATTGATATTTTGGATAATTACAAGGTTCGCGTGGATGTTGATGAGTTTTATTTATCGCGTATTACGAAAGGTTTACAGGGAACCTTCGATTTTAGTGGGGGTACTTATGAACTGAAGATTACAAAGGTCTATCCTGTTGTGGAAAACGGGCAGTTTAAAGTGGATATGGAATTTGTTGGGGAGGCCCCGGAAGGGTTGACTCGTGGACAGACATTGCGAATTCGATTAGAGATCAGTGATCCTTCAAAGGCCCTGTTGGTAGAGCGAGGAGAGTTTTATCAGCATACAGGGGGAGACTGGGTTTATCGAATTAAAGACAAGGGGGAACGAGCCGAAAAGCAAGATATCCAGATAGGCCGACAAAACCCCAAGTATTTTGAGATATTATCGGGATTAGAACCAGGCGATCAGATAATAGTTTCTGGTTACAGTACCTTCGGTGATAATGAAGTATTGCATTTAGACTAAAATAGAATATAGTTGTTAATTTAAATCTTCTACAAAAGAAGAGAATATCTGAATATTTCAGGGTATCAAGGAAATTCAAATATCTTGATATACTTTTAAAATTCATCATACTAAAACACATTGAGATGATTAAGACAAAAAACCTTAAAAAGATTTATACGACCGAAAAGGTAGAAACGACTGCACTAAATAATGTAACTCTGGAAATAGATGAGGGAGAGTTTTGTGCAGTTATGGGGCCTTCGGGATGTGGAAAATCTACATTGCTAAATATCCTTGGATTGCTCGACAATCCTACTTCAGGAGAGTACCATTTTATGGGACAGAATGTCGCAGGTAAATCGGAGCGGGAACGAGCTCGATTACGAAAGGGCAATATCGGGTTCGTATTCCAGAGCTTTAACCTCATTGATGAGCTTAGTGTTTTTGAAAATGTAGAGCTCCCACTGTTGTATTTAGGGGTTTCAAGTGATAAGCGTAAAGAAAAGGCGGAGGAAGCGTTAGAACGTATGAGTATGATGCATCGTCGAGATCATTTTCCTCAACAACTATCAGGCGGGCAGCAACAGCGAGTTGCCATTGCTCGAGCTGTAGTTGCTGATGCAGATCTCATATTAGCTGATGAGCCTACTGGAAATCTGGATTCAGATCATGGAGATGAAGTGATGAAAGTATTGGCTGAGCTGCATGATCAGGGTACTACTATCGTGATGGTGACCCACTCACCGCACGATGCCGATTATGCAGAAAGGGTAATTAATCTTTTTGATGGTCATATTGTCACCGAGGGTATGCAAGAAAGCTTCCATGTATAAGTTTTTTTGAACAGGAATTGAATAATGGCCATAACATTTCTTTACCTATACCATATACCAGTACACTATCATGGCGGCTGTAGTGTTGGTACTCATATTCTTATTAGAACAGTCAGCTGATCTGTTTTACCCTATTTAAATGTCGTTAATTTAAATAGCATTAGATTCGCCCAGTATTGTCATTGTAGTTTCATCCAGTGATAACTTGCGAAACGGGTGGGGTTTAATTACCTAAATATTAAAATAAATTAATATTTAGGTAATGCTGTAACATTAGGCATCCTTGATACTCTTATCATATATAAATCATCAAGCTTTTTAGGGTTATTAATAATTAAATAATGATTAAGAATTATCTGAAGGTTGCATTTCGTAACCTCAAAAAAAAATCTAGTTTTGCTGTTATAAATATTTTGGGTTTGGCTATCGGCATTACTTGTTGTTTGCTGATTGCCACTTTTGTGCTGAACGAGCTTAGTTATGATCAGTTTCATGAAAAAGCTGATCGTATATATCGAGTTACCCAAAAAACAGTAACCTCATCTAAAGAAGAGGTAGGGGCCAGTACTCCCTTTCCGGTGGGACCAACTCTAAAAAATGATTATCCGGAACAGATAGAAAAGACAGTGCGCTTCTTTGATATGCAGGAAGAGGTGCGTACTATCATTAATTTAGAGAATAAGGAGTCATTCAGGGTAGATGATTTTTATGTGGTGGATTCCACATTTTTTGATGTTTTTACTGCTGAGTTAGCACTTGGAGATCCCGAAGAAGTTCTTGACGAACCGATGTCGGTCGTTATTACCGAGAAACAAGCTAATCGGATTTTCGGAGATACAAATCCTATCGGTAAACAGCTTAGTTTTAAAGGGTCCGAAACTATTACAGTGACGGGAGTACTTAAAAACATGCCGGAAAACTCCCATTTTAATGTTGATATGCTGCTTTCATTTAACAGCTTTAAACAACTATTCGGAACAAACTCGTTTACAAAAAGGTGGTACTGGAACCCCTGTTGGACCTATATATTATTGGACGAAGGAGCTTCCGCAAAATCGTTAAAGCAACAATTTCCCGACTTTGTGGAAAAGAATTATGCCAATCGTGAAGAGGGGGAGAAAATATCGCTGGATCTACAATCATTAACCGATATTCATTTGTATTCTGACCTTGATATGGAGATGGAACCCAATGGGTCTATATTTCATATCTACCTTTTTTCGGCTGTTGCATTGCTAATATTGTTGATCGCATGTATCAATTTTACCAACCTTAGTACTGCACGTTCTACTGAGCGGGCCCGTGAAGTAGGGATGCGAAAAGTTTTAGGGGCGAGTAGGAGACAATTATTCTATCAGTTTATGGGAGAGTCATCTATAATGACATTCTTGGGTTTCTTAGCAGCTATTGGGGTAACGTATGGGAGTCTACCGTGGTTTAGTGATTTTGTGGGCAAACAGTTTAATGTTGGTTTAATGGGAGGCGGTTCATTTGTTTTGTCATTAGTAGGGCTGTTCGTTTTGGTAATGTTGTTTTCTGGGATGTATCCAGCGCTTTACTTATCAGGGTTTACGCCTACAGCTATCTTGAAAGGAGGAAATAGCAAGAAGGGGGGCGGTAAACTGTTTCGAAAAGGGCTGGTCGTATTCCAGTTTACCCTTTCTGTAATGCTGATTATTGGGACGGCAATTGTTTATCTACAACTCCAGCATATGCAGGATAAAAAGTTGGGTTTTGATGAAGAGCAGGTAATGGTAATGCCTATTACACAAACTCTTATTGCCTGGGAATTTCCGGAATTTAAGGAGAAAGCACTAAAAAGTGCGGCAGTAAAAAATGTTACAGGCATGAGCAAGGTTCTGGGATCTGACCGACAAACATTCACAAAGTTCACCCCTGCTAATGTACCTGACGCTCCTCCAACTAATATGGTACTTCATGTAACCCATGACTTTATTGACTCTTACGATATTGATGTGGTTGCAGGACGGGCTTTTTCCAAGGATCATCCCACCGATCCTGATCAGGCAATTATTATCAATGAGGCTATGCTAAAACAGTTGCAGGTTGATAACGCAGAGGAAGCTATTGGTAAAATGTTTTATTATAAAAAATCAGGGGACAAAAGAGAATCTTATAAAGTGATAGGCGTGGTAGAAGATTTTCATTATACCTCTATTAAAAAGGAGATTTCTCCACTTGTTATAAATGTTGTACAAAAGGAGAGAGCTCGCGTTGTGAGAATTGAGTTTGCATCGGTTCGTTTGGCTGCTAACAGGGTGCAAGAGGGATTAGAGCACATCCGAAAGGTATGGAAAGAGGTGAATCATATTGACCCTTTTACTTATACGTTCCATAATGAAGAACTTGAGAAAGTCTATTCCTCAGAGAAAAAAATGGGCACGGTGGCCGGTATATTTTCTATACTCTGTATTTTTGTAGCTTGTTTGGGGTTGTTTGGATTGGCTTCATTTACGACCTCGTTGCGAACTAGGGAGATCGGCATCAGGAAAGCACTGGGGGCGACGGTACCTAATATTGTGACTCTTCTCACTAAAGACTATGTGAAGCTTATTATTGTATCGAATGTTATAGCCTGGCCTGTTAGCTATTACTTTGCCAGCCAATGGCTACAAAATTTTCCTTCTCATATCTCTTTGGGGTGGGATATTCTTCCCGTCTTTCTCGCGGTGGGTATTGTCAGTTTACTTATCTGTATACTTACAGTAAGCTACCAATCGATACGGGCTGCTCTTATCAATCCCGTAGACAGTATTTATCAAGAGTAGAAACGTGTTGGTAGGTATCTGTGTGGAAAAAACTCTAAAAAGTCTTATCTAGGGACATAGAGTCAATTAAAATGATAGATTCCAGATTTCCATGAAGAAAACTATTGTAGCTGTTTGTACTCTGATGTTATCAGTTGGATGTATACCAAAGGAGGAACAAAATCCTAATATAACGTATGATGTGCATTTTGATAATGCTGAACATCATGAGGCCAAGATATCACTAACGTTGGAAAATTTGTTGCCCGGGCCAGTGACAGTTTCAATGAGTCGTACTTCTCCGGGGAGATATGCTCTTCACGAATTTGCTAAAAATGTATATTCTGTAACAGCGGTAGATGGTCAGGGAGATACTCTTGAGGTATCTCGTCCGGATTTACACAACTGGAAAGTAAGCGGCCATGATGGCACCCTTACTTTTAACTATACGCTTTATGGACGCCACGCAGATGGAACATATACCGGGATTAATGAACAGCATGCTCATCTGAATATGCCCGCTACCTTTGCCTTCGTACGATCATTGCCAAATGCTCCCATTACGGTCAATTTTCATCCACCTCAAAAATCAGAGTGGAAAGTTGCGACCCAACTTAAGGCTGCTGAAGGTGAGTATAGGTTTATTGCGCCAAACTATGACTACTTTTTAGATAGCCCTACAGAGCTCAGCAACTTTATGATGACGGAGTGGGAGGCCCCACAGGACACGAGCGGTCAAAAGATACAGCTGGCCATTCATCACAATGGTACTAGGGAACAAGTTAATCGATATACTGATATGGCTAAGAAGGTTGTAGCTGAACAGGTTGCCATATATGAGGAGCCCGCAGATTTTGATTATGACCGTTACACTTTTATAGCTGATTATTTGCCGTATGTATTTGGGGATGGAATGGAGCACCGTAATTCTACCGTATTAACAAGTCGGCGTTCTTTGGAAGGTGACAACGCATTGAGAAACCTGTATACCCTGTCGCATGAATTTTTTCACAGCTG
This sequence comes from Fodinibius saliphilus, assembly GCF_005869845.1. Classification (NCBI taxonomy): domain Bacteria; kingdom Pseudomonadati; phylum Balneolota; class Balneolia; order Balneolales; family Balneolaceae; genus Fodinibius; species Fodinibius saliphilus. Next base: position 572,705 of record NZ_VAWF01000002.1, read on the forward strand.
GAATGTGGAACGGTTGCGTCCAAATACTCTGGAGCCCTTCAATTTTATGGAAGCTAATATGTCGGGGGCTCTTTGGTTTGCCGAAGGTTTTACGAGCTATTATGACGATTTGACTATCCGGAGGACCGGGCTTATTTCAAATGAAAAATACGCCTCCGATTGGGCCGGTACGCTGAATTACGTACTTAACTCGCCTGGTAATAGCTATTATAACCCTATTGAGATGAGTATGCAGGCTCCCTTTGTAGATGCCGCAACATCTGTAGATGCTCAGAACAAAGTTAACACCTTTATCTCGTATTACTCCTGGGGAGCTGTTATTGGGTTAGGGCTTGATTTAACACTGCGCTCGGAATTTGAAGATGTTAACCTGGATGACTATATGCGTGCAGTTTGGAAACGATTTGGTAAAACAGAAAAACCATATACCATTGATAATTTGCAACAGACCTTGGCTGAAGTTACCGACAGTAGTGCATTTGCAAAGGATTTCTTTGGTCAGCATATCCGTGATGGAAGACAAGTAGCGTTAGCTCCACTTTTTGATAAGGCAGGTTTTGTACTACAAAAAGCGCATCCCGGTGAGGTGGCAATTAGCTTTGGTGCAACTATCGATTACGCTGATGGTGTGGCTACTATTTCCGGAAATACTCGTGTTGGTAGTCCTCTGTATAATGCGGGTTTGGATGTTAACGATCAGATACTTTCTGTGAATGGTAGCGAAATTAAGAATGCCAGGGATATGAACCGTATGTTACAATCCCATGAGCCTGGCGAAAAACTCTCAATTGCTTATCGTTCGGTAGGTCAGGAATATGATGCAGATATTGTATTGGCCGAAAACCCTGAGTTGGAGTTATTTCCCTATGAGCAGGTAGGAAAAGAATTATCAAACGAACAGAAAGCGTTTCGTGAGTCGTGGCTGGGGAGTAAAGTAAAATAGGCGGGATTTTACCTAAGGGTGAACAATTGTAAATCTATTTGGAACCTAGTTTTCGGCAAACTAAATTCGAAACAAATAAACATCCATAAAATAGGTGGACAAGACCTGTCCACAATGAACGATTGGTGATATGAATATAAAGAAATACCATCTCGGGTGTACCGTTTGGAGCCTGCGCGATTGGGTGGGCAATTTCTTTACCGATGATGCCCGGCAGGGAGATTATCTTAAACAGTATGCTTCCGTCTTTAATGCTGTTGAGGGTAATACCAGTTTCTATAATATCCCATCGAAAGAAATGATTAAGAAATGGAAGCGTGAAACTCCGGATGCTTTTAAGTTCTGTTTTAAATTTCATCGTTCTATTACCCATAACAAACAGCTGCAAGATGTAGAGGGGGATGTTAAACGTTTTTTAGAAACATTTGATCCTATTGCTGATCGCTTGGGGCCTTTTTTTATTCAGCTCCCTCCACAGTTTTCACCGCAGCAATTTTCCCATCTCGAACAGTTGCTGAAAATACTACCCAGTGTCTACAGCTACGCAGTTGAAGTTCGTCACCCAGAATTTTTCGACCACGGGCGTGAGGAACACCGTCTTAACCGATTGCTAAAAACCTACAGCATCGATCGTGTGATTTTTGATACGCGTAAACTGCATGAAATGCATTCGAATGAGACATCGATATTAGAATGCCAAAAGAAAAAGCCTGAGGTGCCGGTACGGTTTGTTAATACAGCCTCGCGGCCTGTTGTACGTTTTGTGGGAAGTAATGACCCCATTGCCAATAAATCGTATCTCAAAGAATGGGCAATTGTGGTGGCCGACTGGATTAAAGAGGGATTACATCCATATGTGTTTACACATTCTCCGGATAAAGTAAGTCAGCCATCTATCGCCAAGCTATTTCATCAGCTACTTTCAGACCTTATTGATATTGATCCGATGCCCGCCTGGCCGATAGATCGGCAAGATAAACAGCTGGATCTGTTTTAGGTTATGTTCTCTTCTAATATTGAGAAGGTGATAAAGGCACTAATTATTCGTATATTTACGGGCTTTTAAGAATCCAGAAATTGATAACAAATGCCCGAGTCCGATACGCTAACAGAAAAACAGCAAGAAATTATAGAAGAGGCAAAGCGTCGCCGTACCTTCGCGATTATCTCGCACCCCGATGCCGGTAAGACAACCCTTACCGAAAAGTTACTTCTTTATGGAGGAGCCATTCACGAGGCGGGGTCTATTCGTCAGCGTAAGGCCAACCGTTATGCAGCCTCCGATTGGATGGCAATTGAGAAAGAGCGTGGTATCTCTGTAACCTCATCGGTGCTGCGCTTTGAAAAAGATAATATCAAGTTTAATCTGCTGGATACCCCAGGCCACAAAGATTTTTCCGAGGATACCCTGCGCACCCTGGTAGCTGCAGATACCGCACTCATGGTTATTGATGTCGCCAAAGGGGTTGAGGAACAGACTGAAAAACTATTTGAAGTTTGTAAGATGCGGGAGATTCCCATTATTACCTTTGTGAACAAGTGTGATCGACCCGGTTTAGAGCCATTGGAAGTTATTAGTAATATTGAAAACCAGCTTGGTATAGATCCAGTACCCGCTTCTTGGCCGCTGGGATATGGGAAAGATTTTCAAGGGATATATGATCTTATTGGTAAAAAGCTTCATCTGCAGAAAAAAGAAGATCACGGAGCTAAAAAGGCAGAAACAGAGGTCTATGATTTAGAAGAAGGCCTTGAGCAGGCACGTCTTTCTGATCACGACATGGAGAAGTTCCGGGAAGAAGTGATGTTGACAGAAGATATGATGGAAATGATGGATGATGAGGCATTCCTAAACGGGAAAGCCACCCCGGTATTTTTTGGTTCGGCTCTCAATAACTTTGGGGTGGATGTTTTTCTTAACTATTTCGCAGATCTTGCCAACCCGCCGCAGAAATACCACGATAAAAATGATGAAGACCGTGATCTTGGGAGGGGGTTTTCTGGTTTCGTATTTAAGATGCAGGCCAATATGAATCCCGACCATCGCGACTGTGCGGCCTTTATTCGTATTACATCCGGGAAGTTTGAGCGAGGCATCCAGGTTACAGAAAGTAACACGGGGAAAAACGTAAAAATGTCGACACCCCACACCCTGATGGGCGACGAACGACATATTCTTGAAGAAGCCTATCCCGGAGATGTCGTGTCGTTGTTTAATCCCGGTTCATTTCGTATCGGAACGACTATATACAGTGATGATCCAGTAGAGTTTGATGTTATTCCTCTCTTTACGCCTGAACACTTTATGAAGGTTTCAACCAAGGATCCCTTTAAGCGTAAACAGTTACGCGAAGGACTTAAGCAATTGGCTGAAGAAGGTGTGGTACACGTATTTGAGGTACCCAATGGTGTTGGAAATGAATTGTTGCTTGGAACTGTAGGGGCCTTGCAGTTTGAGGTAGTTGAGCATCGAATGGAAACCGAATATAATACTGAGCTACATATGAGTGCGGTGTCCTATCATGCGGCGCGTTGGTTAAGTGGCGATCCAGAAGTGATAGATACATTGGAGGGAAGCTATTCTACCCATGTTACAAAGGATATGGAAAACCATCCGATTGTTCTTTTTGACAGCGGCTATGCCCTTTCCCAGGCCGAGCAGAAGGTAGGACCTGAAAACCTGTTCAAGTTCAAGCAAAATACGTAAACCAAAGTTACGGAAAAATAACATTCTTTTAATAGCTTGACATAGGATTGTCAAAGAGGCGGTTATTTTTATCTTCTCATAACATAGTTAAAGCTAGGAAAAAATGGATATGGAAAAGAAATTCAGGAACTGGGAATACAAGTCCAATTCCTGAATTAAACTCCTCTATCTATTTTCCTCCATTGGCCTGTAGGTCGTCGATACATAAATCATCAAGAGGGGGAATACTACCGCTAAAGTTTGAAAAGAAATCAGTAGTGCGGACCGAAGGTTCCATCAGGCAGCCGTCAGTTGTACAGTGAGCACTTCCACTCGTTTTATGATCCGTTTGCATAGGGCTTCCAATATCAACCAGGCCCATATTATGCCCGAATTCGTGGCGGAAAACTGTGCTTTCAATCTTTTCTTCGCTGGGGGATACAGGGGGTTCACCGCTGATATCTTCCATTCTTTTACCCATAAATGCTACTGATGTATTCCAGTAGGCCACACCCAGTACGTTTGGCTGTTCGTATTCACCATCCAAAACTAAAAAGTAGACATGGAGTGTATTGCCGGATGCTTTGGTGAAGTTATCACGGTGCTCTTCTTCCAGTGCTCGGATATCATTAATAGAATACGAGCTTTGATCACCGGAAGATATCTGAGTTTGATTGGTTAAAGAGATGGATTGTTTATTAAGTCGTTCTTCCAAAAATGTTTGGAGACTGTTAAGTCCTTCTTGTGTGGGTTCGTGGCCCGGCATATAGTCAATTTCTACTTCTATAGAGGTATATTGGTTAGCCGTCAAAAATGAGCGAGCAGAATCACCCGGTGCCGCCTTGCTGTTGAATTCCATGGGATCATTTCCAAGATCGCTACCGGTTGAAGAATCGCTACAGCTGAGGGTGATAATACTCAGTGAGAGAGTTACGACAACTAAAGTGAGTCTCTTAAAGAGTTTCATAATGGGTATCAATATTACAATTTGTTAAATGATGATTTGAGTTGGTTATTTGCCACCGTTTGCCTGAAGATCGGCAATGCAGTTATCATCGAGGGGCGGTATCTCTTCGTCACTAAATGTGTTCTCTACCAGGTCGGTTGTTTCGGTGGCGTAGTACATTAAACACTGATCGTTATCACAATGGTTTCCGTGATCCGGATCTTTATGAGGAGTTTGCATTTCCGTTCCGGAGTTTGGAACATCAACAAGTCCGAAGAGATGTCCAAATTCATGGCGAAATGATAATGCTTCTATCTGGAAACGCGAAGGCGATCCTGTTCCACTGCTTGCATCATCATAGGAAGGGCCGAAGAAGGCGTTTGATGTATTGTAATAAGCCAGTCCGAGTATATCTTTTTCGGAATACTTCCCATCAAGGATAACAAAATATGCCGCCAAGGTATCCTCTTTTGTAAAGGTAGAACGTTGTTCAGACTCCAGGTTTCGTATTTCATTGGCACTGTATTGATTTTGTCCGCCGGAACTAATCTCAGTCGGTTTTTTGATAGTAATAGAATGCTTTTGTGTGCGCTGTTGAAAGAATGCCTTAAGGCTGTCAAGGGCACGCTCGTTAGGTGCATAACCAGGCATATAATCAATCTCAACAACCAGATCGGTGTAGTTTGAGTCGGCTAGGAAATCATTAGCTGCCACACCAGGGTTAAGGGTATGGGAATACGTTTCTTTAGGTTCTTTTTGCTCAGGCCCAGTAGAGTCTAGGCAAGACTGCAGGCCAAAAGAAGTTAATAAAAGTAGTAGTATGCTCAGCAGATAGTAATGAAAGGATTTCATAACTATATTATGCCTTTAGTTGCATTATCTTGTTGCTTATCATGTTCTAACTGTAAATACGTAAAAAAGTTCCATGCAGATTGCCTATGAAAACTGATAAAACGGTAGATGAGATCGTAGATGCATTAGAGCTCAAGCCTCATCCCGAAGGTGGATATTACAGAGAGACCTATCGCAGTAAGAATAAGGTAAAGGGAGCGGGAGATGAAATGCGTAGTGCCGGTACAGCTATCTATTTTCTACTTCCTTCAAAAGTATGTACCAATTGGCACCGGGTTAGTTCGGATGAGTTGTGGCATTTTTATGAAGGAGATGATCTTGTGCTCGAAATAATTGATGAGCAAGGAAAGTTTAAGCGCCACAAGATGGGGAACGCTATTTCTGAGGCTACTACATTCCAGAGGTTAGTGCCGGCTTCATGCTGGCAGCGTGCATATGGTATTGGCACCTTTTCCCTATTGGGCTGTACTGTATCGCCTGCATTTGAATTTGAGAATTTTGAGATGATAGCCCCTAGTGAGTTGGCTGGACAGCACCAGGATCTGGCCCAAAAGATATTATTTGACCCTTTTTATGAGTCAAAAGAGTAGGTTATGGCAGGCAATATTTTTTAAAGAACCTATCCTTATATCTCTCGTCTATAATTCTTAAATTAGAGCGCTTTTAAAAATGGCTGAATGATTGATTTAATGAACTGTTGGTATGCTAAGTTCATTGTGATATATCTAGCTATTATTGTTTAGGATCAATCATTCAACTGTTTATTCAATTAATAAATTAAATTTAGTCCCATGGCAAAAGAATTTGATGTCTGCGTGATTGGATCCGGCCCCGGTGGATATGTGGCTGCGATTCGCGCTTCCCAACTAGGTTTCAAAACTGCAATTATTGAAAAGCGTCATCTCGGCGGTGTCTGCCTGAATATAGGATGTATTCCAACGAAGGCGTTGCTCCGTTCTGCAGAAGTATATGAAAGTATTGAGCATGCCGAGGATTACGGAGTTAATGTAGAAGGCTTTTCTGCAGATTTCGGCGGCATGGTTGACCGCAGCCGTAATGTTGCCAACAAGATGAGCAAAGGCGTTCAGTTTTTGATGAAGGCCAACAAGATCAAGGTTTTTGAAGGAAAAGGAGTCTTCGATTCTAAAGATCTTCTGAAGGTTGTAGATGAAAATGATGAGACTCAAGAAGAGATCAAGGCCGATAATTTTATTATTGCTACGGGTGCTTCTCCGCGCGAGCTACCTAATATCCCAATTGATGGCGAAATGGTTATTGATTCTGAAAAAGCGATGCAGCTTGAAGAGCAGCCGGAAAAGATGGTTGTTATTGGAGCCGGAGCTATCGGAGTCGAATTTGCTTATTTCTATAATACCATTGGAACTGATGTAACTATTGTTGAGCTTCAAGATTCTCTTGTTCCTGTAGAGGATAAAGATATAGGAAAAGAGCTTGGCAAGATCTATAAGAAAAAAGGCATGGATGTGCGCACAGGAAGTACCGTTGAGAAGGTTGAAGAAAATGGTGATGGCGTTAAGGTTACCATCAAAACCGGCGACGATGAAGAGCTTGTTGAAGCCGATGTTGTGCTTTCTGCTGTCGGTGTTGCCGGTAACGTAGAAGGTATCGGGCTCGATGATATCGGCGTAAAATATGATCGCGGAGCAATAGAAGTTGACAAAGAAACTTACCAGACTAGCGTTGAGGGTATTTATGCGATAGGTGATGTTGCCGGTGGTCCTTGGTTGGCACATAAAGCTTCTCACGAAGGTATTGTTTGTGTTGAAAAGTTGGCTGGTGAAGATCCTCTACCTATCGACTATAATAATATCCCAGGCTGTACTTATTGTGAGCCACAGATCGCTTCTGTTGGCTATACCGAAGAGCAGGCCAAAGAAGAAGGATATGATGTTAAAGTTGGGAAGTTCCCATTCTCTGCCAGCGGTAAAGCAACCGGTTTGGGCCATGAAGAAGGTTTTGTAAAGGTTGTCTTTGATGAAAAGTACGGTGAATGGCTCGGATGCCATATGATTGGTTCGCATGTTACTGAACTGATTGCAGAAGCAGTTGTAGCGCGTGATCTGGAAACAACTGGGCACGAAATTATTAGCGCTGTACACCCGCATCCGACAATGTCTGAAGCGGTTATGGAAGCCGTTGCCGAAGCGTATGGAGAAGGCGTTCATTTGGGTAGCTAAAAAATGATATGAATTCCTTTTACGGAGTATGCGTTAAATACTGAAAGGTGAAAACAGAAAATCAAAAAATTAGGAATGGAGTGTTAGGAGCTGAAAAGGTACTATTGAACATCTTTCAGTCCTAATGCTCAATTTTTAATTCCTAATTCAGTAGTTATGAATACTGTTGAGTTTTACGATCTGGGTCACGCTTCCTATCAACCTGTATGGGAGCTGCAGACTGCTATTCAGCAGCGCTTGGTGGGTGAGAAGCTGAAGCGCCGCAAAAAGCAGAAGTTGTATAAACCCGGTGAAGAAAGTAATGATGTACTGCTTTTTGTAGAACATCCCCATGTATATACGCTGGGCAAGAGCGGGAATAAAGCTAATATGCTGAAAGGTATGGCAGAGCTAAATGATATTGATGCCGAATTTATCGAAATAGATAGAGGGGGCGATATCACCTATCACGGACCCGGTCAAATTGTGGGCTATCCCATTTTTGATATGGATCGCCATTTTACCGATATCCATAAGTATTTACGCTGTCTGGAAGAAATTATTATCCGAACTTGTGCCGAATATGATGTGGAAGCTGGACGTATTGATGGGCTTACCGGTGTTTGGGTCGGAGACCAAAAGATTTGTGCTATGGGGATACGCTGTTCACGTTGGGTTACCATGCACGGTTTCGCATTTAATGTGAATGTTGATCTCGACTATTTTAATCATATTGTGCCCTGTGGTATTACTGATAAGGAAGTGACAAGTTTGCAAGAGCTACTGGGGCACAGCGTTGACGAAGAAGAAGTTAAAGAACATATCAAAAAACATTTCCAGGAGGTCTTCGATATCGAGATCAAAGCCGTAGATTCCCTGCCTGAACTGGACGATCAATTTTCGTATCTTAAGCCATCTGCTACAAAAGCTGCACCCCATTAATATTATACTAGCACCATGATCAAAGAACTTAATGTTGTTGACAATAAAGAGACTACCCAGCGCCGCCCCGATTGGTTGCGCGTAAAGTTGCCCTCCGGCGAAAAGTTTAAGGAGGTCTCTCAAACGATCCAGAAACATTCGCTGAATACCGTTTGTTCAGAGGCCCGTTGCCCTAATATGGGTGAATGCTGGGGACGTGGTACTGCCACCTTTATGATTCTTGGAGATGTTTGTACGCGCTCCTGTTCCTTCTGTGCGGTAAAAACAGGTCGACCCGTTCAAGGGCTAGACTGGGATGAGCCGCGGCGCGTAACTGATGCAGCAGTCAAGATGGGACTCAAGCATGTAGTATTGACCTCGGTGAACCGCGATGAACGTAAAGATGGGGGAGCACCTATTTTTGCAGAGACTCATAAACAGCTTCGGGAAGCTATTGACGGTGTTACTATCGAATCATTAATTCCCGATTTCAGAGGCGAGTGGGATGCTCTGCAAATTGTTATTGATACTCCTCCCGATGTATTGAGCCATAACCTGGAGACGGTACCGGAGTTGTATCGAACTATTCGTCCACAGGCTACCTATGAGCGTTCCCTGGAACTGTTGCAACGCGTGAAAGATCAGGGTATTAAATCGAAGACCGGCATCATGGTTGGTTTTGGTGAAAAGCGCGAACAGGTTATTGAATTGATGCAAGATTGTGTAGACCACGATGTGGATGTGTTGACAATTGGCCAATATATGCAACCAACCAAGATGCACCAACCGGTAGAGGAGTGGGTCCATCCCGACCAGTTTGCAGAATACAAAGAGATTGGAGAAGAATTGGGAATTGGACATGTAGAAAGCGGGCCGCTGGTTCGATCTTCATACCATGCCGAAGAGCACGTTTAGTTAACTTGAAAAAGTTCTCTGAAATTTCGGTCGAGATTTAATTCTGATCCTATATATTTGCAGGGTTCAGTTACCTTTCAATTAATCACTTTATATGCTAGCACTTGGTGTTGTTCTACTGTTCAGTTATTTAGTTGGTTCAATCCCATCTTCAATATGGGTTGGAAAACTTGTTAAGGGTGTAGATATTCGAAATCACGGTAGTGGTAATGCCGGTGCCACCAACACTTTTCGCTTGTTGGGGTGGCCCTCAGGCGTAACCGTTCTTGCGATCGATTTTTTCAAAGGGTTTGCCAGTTCACTCTGGATAAGTCAGCTTGCCTATCATATCGCGTCCGGCCCTGTAGCTCTTTTTGAGTATTGGAGTGTAGATCCTTTTCTAAGTATCACTTGTGGGATAGCAGCCATTATTGGCCATATGTTCCCCTTATATGCTAATTTTGACGGAGGAAAAGGGATGGCTACGGCAGCAGGAATGTTGTGTGGAATTGAGCCGATCTCGGTCGGAATTGCAGCCGCGGTATTTACCGTTGTGATGTTAGCCAGCCGGTATGTTTCGCTGGCATCGTTGGTAGCTGCTTTTGTATATCCGTTGGTACTTGTAATGCTTCGTTACGGTTTTGGCTGGCAACTTGATGGAAGTATTTTAATTTTTGGTGCCCTTGCCGGCCTCGGAATCATTGTAAAACACCGGGGTAATATTAAACGGTTATTAAATGGAACAGAGAACCAGGTTAGTTCCTTTAAACCGGCGGTAGGATGGTTGAACAAAGAAGAAAAACCTCAATCCGGTAGCTAATATTGTGAAAAAGATAACTATTATTGGGGCTGGTAGTTTTGGTACGGCCCTTTCTGTTGTGTTGGCCCGTGCAGGAAATAAGGTACAACTATGGGCCCGAGAGTCGGAAGTGGCATTTGGCATTAACAACCAGCACCGTAACCCGGCCTATATCTCTGATGTTACCTTGCCGGATGCGGTAGAATCTTCTACTGATCCCGAAGAATGCTTTGACGATCCGGAAATGGTGGTCTTCGCTACGCCCTCGCACACTATGCGTGAGATTGCCACGAATATAAAACCATATCTCAGCGGGGATGAAACCATCGTCAGTGTAGCTAAAGGTATTGAAAAGGATACGTTTATGACGATGTCGCAGGTATTATGCGAGGTCTTGGAAGAGAAGATAATCGATGATCATATTGGAGTAATATCAGGTCCCAGCCACGCCGAAGAGGTTAGTAAGTTTAAACCCACAACGGTAGTCGCCAGCTCTTACTCCAAACGTACGGCTGAAATTATTCAGGAGACCTTTTTAACCCCGATGTTTCGAGTTTACCTGAACTATGATATTATTGGTGTGGAGATTGGGGCAGCTGTAAAAAATATAATGGCTATTGCCGCTGGCATTGTTGATGGCGCCGAGCTAGGAGATAATGCAACAGCAGCCCTTATTACACGCGGGCTACACGAGATGAAACGACTGGGTATGAAGCTGGGTGCTTCACAAGATACATTTGCCGGTTTGTCGGGGATGGGGGACTTGGTCGTAACATGTACTAGTGAACACAGCAGAAATCGTTTCGTAGGATATAATATCGGTCAGGGAAAAAGCCTTGACGAAGTTATCGATACTATGAATATGGTTGCAGAGGGAGTGAAAACAACCAGATCTGTGTTAGATTGGAGTAAGAAACTGAATGTTGAAATGCCCATTACGGCAGCAGTACACCGGGTGCTTTTCGAACAAGAAGATCCCAAAGATATGCTTTATGACCTTATGACCCGGAATCCCAAAGAAGAGATCGTTATTTAGTCGTTAGTTAAAGGGATATGATCTTCTGTTTGTTCATTATTACTTAATATTTTGTGTTTATCTTCGTTAGCAAGTGAACCCAAAAACGGAGCGGCTATGTATTCTGAAAATAGAAGTATGGCTTCACTGTCACAGATGGATTATCTGGATGTCAAGAATTTAGCACAGACAGGTGAAGGAACCTATCTGGAATTTAAACGTACTATCCCATCTGCATACAAAATTGCTAGGGAAATTGCCGCTTTTGCGAACACCAAAGGGGGTACCTTACTCATTGGTGTTGATGATGATAAGTCGCTTGTTGGCGTAATGGGATACCAGGAGCAGGAATATCTGCTGAAAAAAGCCACTGAAGAACTCTGTAAGCCGGAGGTGGATATTGTAATTGAGATCGTTCATTTTGGTGAACGTGACCTGTTGGTTATAAAAGTGCCTGAGGCTGTGAAAAAACCTATATTTGTTCACGGCGAAGAGGAAGATACCGTATTTATGCGAGAAGATGATCAAAATAAGGTGGCCAGCAAAGAGCTTATTAAAATTATCGAAAAGCGAAATTCTGATGAAGGGGTTACTTTTGAGTACGGCCCCAAAGAGCAGAAACTATTCCGTTATCTGAATGAGTATGGCGAAATTACTGTTGAAAAATTTGCACAGTTGGTTGATGTGCCCAGAGCTAAAGCTTCTGGTACACTTGTGGATCTGGTGACAGCAGATATTCTGAACCTGTTCAGAAAAGATAACGTTGATTATTTTACGTACTCACAAAATTGCGAGACCTAATTTTTAAAAATAAGTATTGTAATGCCTGTTGAAGAAGATAATTTAGATGATGTAATTGCAGATTTGGTTGATGATGATGCCGGTACTGATAATGGCGAGACGGGCATTCAAGGATTACCTACTCCTGATGATGTGGAGTTTTCGGGTCCGCCGGTATCATTGACTGAGCGAGCTGCTGAACAGGTACGTAGTATCCGAAGGGATGAGGGTTTGGAAGATGATCTTAAGCTTCGTGTTGCAGTAGAAGGCGGCGGTTGTTCAGGGCTTAGCTATAAACTGGGTTTTGATCACAAATCAGATGATGATGAAGTACTGGTGAGTAAAGGCGTAGAAATTGTTGTTGATCCAAAGCATATGATGTATCTCAAAGGTATTTCTGTTGATTATCCCGATGGTCTTGATGCACGGGGTTTTACTTTTGATAACCCCAATGCTTCTGAGACCTGCGGTTGCGGAAGTTCTTTTGCGACCTAGTATTGTACCGATCAGGGGGGGATAATACACTAAATCCCAGCACTTTTATTTCCTTCCATATTTCTCCATTAATTTAAGAACAGAATCTACCGGCAGTTCTTTGATGGTATGCCCGTCACGCCCAGTCATGGTTTGAGCATGAAATAGTGAGTTAATAATAGCTTCTTCAGTGGCCTCATTTACGGCCATAAATAAAGGTGACATAGCACTATTTTTAAGTGTTTTTTTATGCTCAATGGCATTATTTACCTGATAGGGAATACGGTTTTCTTTGGCTGTTGAAAAGGCAATAATATAATCTCCGCTGCCATTAGAGGCTATGCCGCCGGTTTTGGCCAGTCCCAATACTGCTCGTTTTGCTAACCGCTGGAGATTTCGGGCATCCAAAGGGGCATCGGTAGCTATTACAATCATACAGGAACCATCAGGCGATTTATTAAGAAGGTCACTCAGATAGTATTTGTTTAATTCTTTGCCTACAGGTACTCCCGCAATTTGTAGCACTCCACCAAAATTAGTCTGAACCAGTACACCGACAGAATATCCCCCCATCTTTTCAGGGAGTTTGCGCGAAGAGCTCCCAATTCCGCCTTTAAAGCCAAAGGCTATCGTTCCGTTACCGGCACCTACATTTCCTTGCTCAACAACCCCACTATCAGCCTTTTTTATAGCGGTAAGCACATCCTTTTTAGAGATATGGCGACCGCGAATATTATTAAGATAACCGTCATTAGTTTCTCCCACTATGGGATTGACAGATCGCACTCCGTTATTAGCTTTAAAGCTGAAGGTGTAATCAATGAGGGCATCGGCGGCAATAGGAACGCTGAGGGTATTGGTTAGTATAATCGGCGTTTCTAGATTTCCCAGCTCTTTAATTTGCGTTGATCCCGCTAGCTTTCCGAAACCGTTTTCTACATAAACAGCAGCCGGCACTTTCTGTTGAAAAATATTTCCCGGATGAGGCAATATTGCCGTAACTCCAGTACGGATATGCTCTGCACTAGTAATAGTTTTGTGCCCCACCTTGACCCCATTTACGTCAGTAATACTGTTGAGTGGGCCGGCTTCCAGCACCCCGATTGAGATACCGTATTGTCGTATGTTCTGGTCCTGCGCCGATACAATTGTTGAGCTTAAAACCAGAAACAGGAGGGCAAATACGTTCTTCTTCATAGTTCTTATGATATTTTGGTATGATCAATTATACCTACAGTGGTACTTATAAATAATCAGAGTATCAATTTTTTATACTAGTTCCCAATAAAGAGATTAATAACGGAGGGTGGAGAAATCGGAATCGGAATGATTACTCATCTTTATCTGAAAAGCGATCTGTGATCAGACATACTCATCCTCTTTTGAAGGTAAAATAGTGCCACATCCATTCAACAAAGACACAGAAAGGACTTCAAAATCCGACAAGGAAAGGAGGGTGATTCGACATGTGGATGAGTGCTATATCAACATCTTTTTATTAAGTTGTTTGGCCGCCATGATGCCGGGGGGGGGGGGGGGGGGGGGGGGGGGGGGGGGGGGGGGGGGGGGGGGGGGGGGGGGGGGGGGGGGGGGGGGGGGGGGGGGGGGGGGGGGGGGGGGGGGGGGGGGGGGGGGGGGGGGGGGGGGGGGGG